>CAZTNL010000030.1:0-12268 GCA_964614885.1 uncultured Calditrichaceae bacterium
TCAAACTACCTTAAAGATAAGCCCTTGTTTGTCCAATTCCAACTGAGGCGTTACACAATTCAGAGGTCTAAAGTATGTAAAAACGTCGCCGATACCCTTAGACTCTTGCAGCGGAACTGTACGTATGGCGCTGCAACTGTCTAAATCTGTGTGCGTCAGAGAATACAAACTCACAAATTTCATGGAGAGAAATCGATGAAACAGGTAGTCTTGCTTCTTATTGCGCTGTACCTGGCGCCGGGAGTGGCGCTAAGCCAGACCACGGTTATGAAAGGGTTTGCCGACGTAACTTTCCAGAAAACTGATGATTCCGATGATGGCGGCTCCTTCGCTATCGGCCAGTATGACCATTTTATTACTTCGGAGTTATCTGAAAATGTAACATTCCTCGGAGAGACGGTCTTTGAATATGATGCGGGATGGCTAATCGACGTCGAAAGAGTGTGGATCCGTTACGCATTTTCCGACCAATTTTCAATTTCAGCCGGAAAATTTCATACCGCTCTTGGTTATTGGAACCGCGCCTATCACCACGGATCGCTGCTACACACCTCCATCGGTCGTCCCAACTTTCTTTTCTTTGAGGACGAAGGTGGCATTCTACCCATTCATACGGTCGGCGTCATGGCCTCGGGTTCCAGGATTGGCGAATTGAATTTCGGTTATGACGTAATCGTGGGAAACGGGATAGGCTCGGATCCATCCGGAGAGAACGATAAAACCAAGTCTGTCTCAGGTTATGTTCACATAGAACCTGTTTCCGGACTGACCACTGGGATTTCATTTTACCGTGACAAAGTCGCGCCAGGCGTCCTGAAGTCCGATGAAACAACACCCGTGCCAAACTCCGTGACACAGTTCTTGCTTGGCGCGAGTTTGGCCTACAACAAGAACAATGTCGAGTTTCTGTCGGAATATGTTCATGTAAGAAATAAAGACCAGGTCACGGACGCGAGCGGCAACACCAACGGCTTCTACGCCCTTGCAAGTTACCGTCTGAAGTCGCTAACCCCGTACGTAAAGTTTGATTACGTGTCTTTTTCAGCCAATGAACCATTTTTCCTGGGAGTGGATACGAAGGTTTTCACCGGCGGAGTTCGGCATGACATCAATTTCTTGTCTGCCGTAAAACTCGAGGTCAGAATTTCAGACATTAACTCGAACACGAGTGTTGACGCCATGAGCCAGTTTAGCATTGCTTTCTAGTAACGGAATACGTGTAAAGACAGGGAATCAAACAAACAGAAGGAGCATGGCCATGAATATGAGCAAGTCAGCAATACTACTCCTCGCACTGGGTTTTCTGGCGCCCTCGGTGTCCGCGCAATCTTTGCTGGTTATTGTAAACAAATCAAACAAAGTCGACAACTTGAGCCTTAAGGAATTGTCCAAGATTTCCAAAGCAGAGAAACAACGCTGGAAAGGCGGGCACAAGATAGCCCTCAGCGTTACCGACTTGAAGTCAACGGCTGGAAAAGTGTTTCTAAAGACCGTCTACAAAGGTTCAGAAGACGACTACAACAAATTCTGGTTGGCAAAAGTCTTTCGTGGAGAAGCGCAAGCGCCCGAAAAGCTCAAATCGGCCGTGGAAGTCATAACCTTCATCAAAAACCATCCCAACGGTATCGGGTTTGTCAGTTCGGAAAAAAAACTTGACCTAAGTGAAGTGAAAATCCTGCAAATCGACGGCAAGCTGGCCGTTGACAGCACCTATGCATTGAGGTAAAGAATCCGGAGTGTCTACGATGCCGAAGCTGTCAAATCTCTCCATTCGACTCAAACTGATCGGCGCATCCGTGGGCGGGGTACTGCTGATATCTACGTTCATCTTCGTTTATTTTCCGGCCCAACAAAAGAAGCAAGTAACGCTTGCCCTAAAAGAAAAAGTCGAGAATCTCGCCAGACGTGTTGCGTTTGGAATTGCCGTAGGGCTGGGAGACGGCGATTTTGCGGCGGTTTCCGAGGCCATGAATTGGGCAAAGGAGGACGAAGAGCTGGCTTACGTGGTCGTGCTCGATGAAGCAGGAAACATGCTGGTTGGGCACAACCCCGATTCCTTGCAACTGGACTACAAGTATTTATCTGGCGCCGGCGACGTTTTCGAAGATGGGGACCGACTAAATGCCGCGGTTCCTATTCAGTTCAAAGGGAAAAGGCACGGCACTCTCCTGCTGGGCTATGACTTGCATGGTCTTGCCGCCCAGATCTGGAGCATCCGGATTACCACGCTTCTGTTCACACTTGTCATTCTGGTGGTAGGGAGTGCGGGGGGCTTTCTCTTCACGCGCACGATTGCGCTCCCTTTGAATCAAATGGACCGAATTGCCCAGGCCCTCGCGCAAGGGGATATCGAACAGGATATTCAGTTGCGCCGGGGAGATGAAATTGGTAGTCTGGCGAATTCCTTTCGCGATATGATTGCCGCTCAAAAGGCCAAGGCGGAGGCAGCCAGGGAGATCGCCAACGGCAACCTCGAAGTCACCGTCAGCGCCATCTCGGACCAAGACGTTCTCGGGCTTGCAATGGTCAGGATGAAGGAAAGCATGAAAACCATGCAAGCGGAACTCAACTCAACCATCAAGGCGCAAAAAGCCGGCGATCTGGATTTTAGATGCAATCCGAATCACCTTCAGGGCGCGTACTCGGATCTCTTGAGCGGCCTAAACGATACGCTCGATGCAGTTATACACCCACTCGTTGAAGGCATTGAGATTCTACGCGAGTACGCGGATGGCGCCATGGAAAGGGAAATGCGACAGCTCCCCGGAAAGCAGGCTATTCTCACAAAAGCGCTCAACAGCATTCGCAATAATTTGACAGCGCTTATTAACGAAGGTGTCATGTTGTCTTCAGCCGCCGGCGAAGGTCATCTGCATGTCAGAGGCGACGCGGCGAAATTCAATGGTGGTTATCAGCAAATCATTACGGGGATGAACGGTACGATCGAACACCTCCTGAAGCCGATGCATGAGGCGATGAGCTGTCTGGCGGAAATGCAGAGCGGCAATTTGCGCGTGTGTGTGCAGGGTGACTACAAAGGTGACCACACGAAGATGAAGAACGCCATGAATGGCACAATCGATGCTCTGAATGACGTGCTTCAGCATATAAGCATGGCGGTGGCAAGGATTGCGAATGGCGCGAGCCAGGTTTCGAGCTCCGCGCAATCCCTTTCGGACGGTTCAACCAAACAGGCTAGCTCTCTGCAGGAGATTACCGCGTCCATGGTTCAGATAAGCACCCAGACCAAGCAGAATGCCGATAATGCCAACCAGGCCAACGATTTATCACTCGAAGTCCGAAATAATGCGGGTGGAGGCAATAAGCAGATGAAGAGGATGTTGACCGCCATGGACGATATTAAACAGTCCTCTGACCAAATTTACCACATCATTAAGACGATTGACGAGATTGCTTTTCAGACTAATCTCCTGGCTTTGAATGCCGCCGTGGAAGCCGCCCGCGCGGGAGTGCATGGCAAAGGCTTTGCGGTGGTTGCCGAGGAAGTCCGCAATCTCGCCCAACGCAGCGCAAGAGCCGCCCAGGAAACGACTGAACTAATTGAAGAATCGGTTGACAAAGTAAAAAACGGCGCCAGCCTGGCCACTGAAACAGCCAGCGCCTTGGAGCACATTGTAGGCGGTGTAGCAAAAGTCTCAGACCTGATCGGCGAAATCGCAAACGCCTCGCGCGAACAAGCGCAGGGAATTGAACAGGTTAATCTGGGCATCACCCAGGTCGATCAGGTAACACAGGCCAACACGGCCGGCGCGGAAGAAAGCGCCGCGGCCGCTGAAGAACTTTCGGGTCAGGTGGTCCAACTCAAAGAGATGATAGGTAGATTCCAACTTCGGCCCGCCAACAGCGAAATCGACCCTATTCATGTTGTGCCTCCCGTTCCAAACAACTTGGCGCACAGCGTCTGAGGCCTGCGCTCGCGGCTTTCACCTAGGCGCCATGCCGAGGCAGGCCGGCAATTCCACACCAGCGCTATAGAGCTTATTCCTCGGCCGCCCATTTCCGCAGAACCTCGATCAATTTAAGCGCCTGAGCTTTGCTCGAAATATTGAACTTGCTCTGCTGCCGGTAGACGCCGCCCGTTTTCCGGTAGCGGCGAATCGTGTACTTGTCATCAGAGTAGGTTTCCTTGGCCCGGTCCCAATCCTGATATTTGAACACGACCGTCGACCATGCCCCCTTCGAGAGCACTTCCTTGTCTAACTGCTTCACTACCTCAATTCCATCCTCTTCATAGCTGATCGAAAGCTCGTCAATCGTTTCGGCCATCTCGTTTCCTTTCATCGATGTCCAATTTGCGTTTTTCCCGGCCGCATGTCGGCCATGAAGTTCCTCACGGCGCCAGAGTTGAATGTAGAAAGCAATAAAACAATTTTACGTCGCATGTCAAAGGATATTTTCTGAATTGAAGTCAACCAGCATCCGCCGGTTCATGCGCGCAGAGCTGGCAGAGTCCCGGGCGACGTTCGAATCGGATGTTCTCCCCGGCGAAAAGCAAAAAGCCCCCGTGATAACACGGGGGCTTCGTTGCGAGCGGTCGACTCGTCGTCTATTCATTGGCTCCAGTCCAGCGCGCAGCGTAGCATATAGTTGCCAGATTCCCCATTTCCTACTCAGCGCCGATAGCGTAGCGGGAGAAGTGATTCAGCAGGCCGCCCACCATTTTGTTTGCGGTGTCCACGGTATCGCCGATAAGCTCCCACATTCCGGTGGTGTCATTAAAGTACCAAAGCTTGAGATCCAGCTCGTTAATGCCGCCCAGGTTAGCGTCCTTGTAGGAAATCCAAACGGTCACCGGTTGATTGAACTGAGTGCCGTCCGGGCTGAATGTCACGCCGCCTTCGAGAAAACCGGTGGACTCCCAATCGATGGTCACCGTCGTGCTCTGATTCATCGCGTTCGGTGGGAAATACAGCCAGCACTTGCCGTGCATATTGTCGCCCGCATACGCCCAGCCGGACGAGCCCAGGGGAACGTACCAGGAAGTGACGAACCGCTTTTGCAGGCTGGCGGCATCGATCGACTTGAGAATTTTGAGATCGCCTTCGGCAACCTGCTTCTTTGCCGCAGGCATCGTGATGCCGCTCAGTTCTTCCCGGGAAAGCGGCCCGAGATTAAGCACCGACTGCGCCGTCATATCCGCTGCGGCGAGTTGGCCGGCATCGTCCGGACCAGCCACCTGTGAAACCGAACCCTGATTCTGGCAACCGGCAAATGCCAGCACCGCGGCCAGGGCTGCCAACACCGAAAGGCTCATCAATTGCTTCTTGATCTTCATGGTGCACCTCTTTTCAGTTTAAAGGTCTTCTGTTTGTTTATTCGCGATTCTTTTTCCGTTGACATCTCAAATTACGGTCGCGTCTAAAGCAAGGACGATGCCAAGAAATTATTTTCCGCTTAAGTCAATATAAATAAATAACTAATGAGACCATTGGCATAGCGCACAAGAAAGCCCGGATTTGATGAAACCAGCCAAACGGTTGCATGATATGAGCCAATTGGCTGATATGAGCCAGTCCCGGGTGGGCCGACTAGGAGTGTCGGATGGTTATGCGGTTTACGGGGATATCGTTTCCAAAAAGGCGAAGAGTCGGCGCAAACTAGAAAGTTAAGAAGGTAAACCTTTCTGATTTTTCGAAATTATATTTTCGGTGAACAGCTTCTCTAAGTTTTTGTTTCTCTGTGCCCTCTGCGGCTCAGTGGCAACATTAATAACATTCTTACCGACGTCGCCAGGCATGTCGGCATCTCAAAAGAGCGCCTGTTGAAAAATTGGTCTCGCGATAGCAGCCCAGCCTGCCCAAAATCGCCTATGCTTTGAGTGAGGCCTCCAGGCAAACGCGAAACGCCGCGCCTGCCGCCTCCACGGTCGCATCGATATCCGCATCGCTATGCGCGAGCGAGACGAAAGCGGTTTCGAACTGCGACGGCGCCAAATAGACGCCTCGTTCGAGCATGGCGTGGAAGTACTTCCCGTAGCGGGCCTTGTCCGAGTCGCAGGCGCTTTTGAAATCCACGACGTTCGTATCGCAGAAAAAGACGCAGGTCATCGAGCCCACCCGGGTCTGGCAAATGGGAACGCCCGCCTTTGTCGCCGCATCGGCAATCCCGCGGGTCAGGCGCGCAGAAAGGTGCTCCAGGCGCGGGTAGCTTTCCGGCTCCTGCAGGAGGCGCAGCGTTTCCAGGCCGGCGGCCATGGCGACCGGGTTGCCCGAGAGCGTTCCGGCCTGGTAAACCGGACCAACCGGCGCCACATGTTGCATGATGTCGGCTCGGCCGCCGTAAGCGCCCACGGGAAAACCGCCGCCCACAATCTTGCCCAGACAGGTCAGGTCCGGCGTTACGCCGTACAAAGATTGCGCGCCGCCGTAGGCGACACGGAAGCCGCACATCACCTCATCGAAAATAAGCAACGATTCGTGCGCCTTCGTCAGCGCTCGCAGGCCTTCGAGAAATCCCGGCTGTGGCGGCACGAGTCCCATGTTGCCGGCCACCGGCTCGACAATGATAGCCGCGACCTCGCCGGAAAACTGATTCAGCAGCTTTTCGACCGATTCGAGGTCGTTGTACTGCGCGACCAGGGTGTGCATCACCGCCTCTTTCGGCACGCCGGGGCTGTCCGGCAGGCCAAGCGTGGCTACGCCGGAACCCGCCTGCACCAGCAGCATATCGGCGTGCCCGTGGTAGCACCCTTCGAACTTGATAATTTTATCGCGACCGGTAAAACCGCGCGCCAGGCGGATAGCGCTCATGGTCGCTTCCGTTCCGGAGTTGACGAAGCGCACCATCTCGATCGAAGGCACGGCGTCGACGACGACTTTTGCCAGCGCCACCTCCGCTTCGGTAGGCGCGCCAAAGCTGGCGCCCTTTTCCAGCGCTTTGCGGACAGCTTCGAGCACTTGCGGGTGCGTGTGGCCGACGATCATCGGTCCCCACGAGCCAATGTAATCGATATAGCGGTTGCCGTCGGCGTCGATGAGGTAAGCGCCCTCTCCACGAGCGATAAATAACGGGGCGCCGCCGACACCCTTGAATGCCCGAACCGGGCTGTTCACGCCGCCGACCAGCACCTCCTGAGCCTGCTGAAACAGGCTGTCCGACATCTCTCTTTTCAATTCAGAATTCTCCCTGCCAAACTCTTGTTCAGTCATTTGGAATGACCCGTTTTTGTGTGAACGGATCAGCCTATTTCAGCCACCGGGCTACGTCCATGGCGTGGTAGGTCAGAATCAAATCCGCGCCCGCGCGCTTCATGGAGGTTAGGGCTTCCAGCGTCACCGCCTTTTCGTCGATCCAGCCGTTCTGCGCCGCAGCCTTCACCATCGCATACTCGCCGCTGACGTTGTAGGCGGCCAGCGGCACATCCGTGCTCTCCTTGACCGCACGAATCACGTCGAGATAGGACAACGCCGGCTTGACCATGAGGATATCCGCGCCCTCGTCCACATCCAGCGCCGCCTCTTTCACTGCCTCGCGAATGTTGGCCGGATCCATCTGGTGCGTGCGGCGATCGCCGAATTTCGGCGCCGATTCTACGGCGTCGCGAAACGGCCCATAGAATGCCGAGGCGTATTTGACGGCGTAGCTCATCACCGGCAATTTTTCGAAACCGGCTTCATCCAGGCCGCCGCGAATCGCGCCGACCATGCCGTCCATCATGCCGCTGGGCGCCACCATATCGGCGCCGGCCAGAGCATGCGAAACCGCCTGCCGGGCCAGCAACGCCAGGGTCTCGTCGTTGTCGACGTACCCGTCTTTAACCACGCCGCAGTGGCCGTGATCGGTATACTCGCAAAAGCAGACGTCGGTGATCACCATGATGCCGGAAACCGATTCTTTTATGGCCCGAACCGCGGTCTGAATCAAACCGGAATCGTTGAGCGAGTCGGAGCCCTCGGCGTCTTTCGTTGCCGGCAGGCCAAACAGCACCACGGCGGGTATGCCAAGAGCCTGCGCGGACGCTACCTGCTTCACCACCTCTTCCAGAGAAAGCTGGTCCTGGCCGGGCATCGAGGCGATGGGTGTCCTCGGCGTTTTTTCATGCGTCACGAACAGCGGGTAGATCAAATCGTCGACCGTCAACTGCGTTTCCCGAACCATCCGCCGCAATTCGGCCGAACCGCGAAGACGCCGGGGTCTGAAGTAAGGCGTAAACATGTTTCTTTTTCCGTCCATTTATTGTTGAAAAATTAGAGTCGGTTTCAAACCTCAAAATTCCGAAAAGCGTGATCTCTGCGCAGTCCCCCAGACCAGCTTGACACACACAAACTGGCAAGCCGCACTCTTTTGCCTGCGGCTCACACCCCGCAATCCACGGCGCGGCCCGATGTCACATGGTTCCAAATACGGGCGGCTGTAGTCTCTGAATTAACGATACAATCGCCGACGGAGATGCCTCCGCGGAAGTTGCCGGAAATATACAGTCCGGGATGTTCGTTTTCCACGCGCTCGATAGCTTCGATGCGCCGCGCGTGCCCGAGCGTGTACTGCGGGATGGCGTGCTGCCAGTGCTGGACGTGCACCAGATCCGGCTCGCTCTCAAGCCCCATGATCTCCTGCAGCTCGCCGCGAACCACCCCGGCCAGCTCGTCGTCCTCGAGGATGGCCAGCTTCGGTTGCCGCGCTCCACCCACAAAGGTAGTCAGCGCCGCTCCCTGCGCTGGAGCCCTTCCGGCAAAAAGTGTCGAGCTCCATATCGTCCCCAGTATTTTGCGGCGCTCGACCTCGGGTACGAGAAAGCCAAAACCATCGAGCGCCCGGCATTTCACCGGTTTCCTGAAGCCGAGAAAGACCATGGCCACGGGCGGGTACTCTATTTCGCCCAGCACCGATGTCAAAGCCGGCGCCAGGTCGTCAAGGAGTTGCCAGGCGACAAATGCCGGAACTGCGAGCACAACCGCTGTGGCATCGACGGTCCGGCTCTGCCCGTCCTTTGTGTAGCACACGCGCAGTCCCGCCTCACCGGGCAGTTGCGATACGGACTCCACGGCGCAGCCGGTGCTGACCGCCGAACCCAATTTGCGCCCGATCGCCGCCGGCAACTCGGCCATTCCCTGATCAAATGAAAAAAGATTCGCTTTTGTCTTCTCGGTTTCGCCGCTCTGTTTGCGCGCCCGGGCGCCCTTGATCGCACCTTTGATAAGGCTGCCATATTTTCCCTCGAGCGCATACACTTTCGCCACCGCGCTGCGCACACTGAGACGCGCCGGATCGCCGGCGTACACCCCAGCGATGAACGGGTTGATCGCATAGTCGAGAAATTCCCGTCCCAGTCGCCTCTCGACAAACTGAGCCACGCTCTCTTCTCGTTCTGGCGGCGCCGGTTTAATGAACGGTTCGAGGCACAACCGCGCTTTGGCTCGTGCGGAAAAAAGGCCGGAAGTCATGAACTGTGGCGGCGTCATCGGCAATTCCTGCAGCCGCCCACGCCGCAGAATGTAGCGTTTTTTTGCGCGCTCGTTGGCGTAGATCCTGGAATCTCCCAACCCGATCGCGTCGACAAAGTCGTGAATGGCGCGCGACGTCTCCAGGGTGCTGTTGGGGCCGCAATCGACAAGGAAATCATCGACGCGCCTGGTGCGGATGGAGCCGCCTGCTTCCGGGCGCGCCTCCAGCAGCCGAACATCACCGCCGCGCCGGTGCAGGCGGTAGGCAATAGCCAATCCCGAGATTCCACCACCGATGACGACGACATCTTTTTGCTCTGGCATCTCAGCCTCCCCGCTCAGGCAATTTCGGGAGAAGGTTCCCAGCAAGCTGCCTCGGCGATGAACTCGCACTGGTGGCAGCGGCAGGCGCGCTCTTCCTGCTCGAATGTGCGTGAAATATGGCGTGCTGCTGTGACCGCCGTTCCCTGCAGCCGTGAAACCGCTGCCTCGGCCAAGGTCTCAATAAAAAGCGGGTGCGTATTCAGGCCAGCGGTGACTTCAAAATTCTCGATGCCGTAGCCCCTGGCCTCGGCACGCACCTGAATGTCGAGCTCGTAGGCGGTTTCAATATGGTCGGTGACGAAAGCCACCGGCACGATCAGGACAGACTTGTGCCCTGCGGCGCCAAGCTCCTTGAGTTTGTCCGGCGTGCTGGGCGTCAGCCACTCCGCCGGTCCGACTTTGCTCTGAAACGCAACGTGAAAAGGCAGGTCGTTCTTGCGCCGCCGCATCACCTGGTCCACTGTCGAGTGAATCAGGCAGCAGTATGGGTCACGCCGTTTTTTCATTTCATACAACGGCGTTCCGTGGGCGCTGAAAACCAGCTGTACATCGTCTCGCGCGGCCTTTGGAAAACGGGCGAGCGCTTCATCGATGCGCTCGCTGATGGCCCCCACAAGTCCCGGGTGCGCTGCGTATTCGTAGACATAGCTCGTCGGCCATTGACTGATTTCGCCGTTGTTCTCCAGCATCCACCAGTAGACGAGCGACGAACCGGTGGTGGTTTTCGAATAGTGCGGGTACAGCGGCAAAAGAATGACCTTACTCACGCCATCCGCAGCCATCTGTTCTGCGGCTTCCTCGGTCGTCGGACTCGAGTAGCGCATGGCGATGTAGGTGCGAAACTGCACACCCAGCGCTTCCGAGAAACACCGATTCAGCAACGTTTCAAGCGCCGCCGCCTGGTCCCGGGTGAGCCGGTTTATCGGAGAGCCACCACCGATCTTTTCGTAGTCGTGTGCGACCTTTTTGGAGCGGCGCGAAGAGATCAGGCGCGACAGCCAGTGGCGAAAGATCCCGCCGAACGGCAAATCGATGATAACCGGGTCCATGAAAAGGTTGTACAGAAAAGGCTCGATATCCTCGATCCGGTCCGGCCCGCCCAGGTTGAACAGAACCACGGCAATCGTATCGCCAGACTCGACCTGGAGAGGCTGGTCATCGAAGTAACGGCCGGTGATGACCCGGTCGTCGAAACTGTAGAGATCGAGAAACTCGCGCGCGTCCACGGCTACACCGTTTTCGAAAACATCGGTGTGGCGCTCTCAGACTTCATCCGCTGCAGGTGAGCGTCGAAGGCCATGGCGATGTTGCGAATCAGCAGGTGGCCGATCTCGCTGGCACGAATCAGGTCGTCGCCTAGCTCTACCACGCCGTCCAGGATCAACGGTTGCAAGTCGGCCAGCGCTCCGCTGAAATAATTGTGGAAATCGAGGTCGAATTCGCGTTCGACGGCCGAAGGTCGAAGCTCGAAATCGCACATCAGCTTCATGATCACATAGCGGCGAATCTGGTCATCTTCCGTGAGACGATAGCCGCGTTCGGTCGGAATTCTGCCGGCCTCGACTTGCGCGTAGTAGTCAGGCAGTTCCTTCACGTTCTGTGCGTACACATTGTCGAGCTGGCTGATGCTGGACATGCCCATAGCGTAAAGGTCGCAGCCGGCGCGCGTCGAATAGCCCTGAAAATTGCGGTAGAGTTTCTTTTGCTGATAAGCGATCGTCAGCTCGTCGTCCGGCCGGGCGAAATGATCCATGCCGATGAAAACATAGCCGTTGGAGGTGATGTGCTCGATCGTCGACTTCAGAATTTCCAACTTCTGTTCCGGCGTCGGCAGGGTCTCTTCCAGGATGACACGCTGGTGCTTTTTCATCCACGGCACATGCGCATAATTGAAAACCGCCAGGCGGTCGGGCGAAATGTTCAGGATCCGCTCCAGGGTGCTGGCAAATGTGGTTTCTGTCTGAAACGGCAGTCCGTAGATCAGGTCGAGATTGATGCTTTCAAAGTCGCGCTCGCGCAGACCATCGAAGATGCGGCGGGTCATCTCCTCGGGTTGAACACGGTTGACCGCTTCCTGTACCCTCGGGTCGAAATCCTGAACGCCCATGCTGGCGCGGTTGAAACCGACATCCCGCAACGCGTCCAGGTGGGCATCGGTCAACCCACGCGGGTCGATTTCCACGCTGATCTCGGCATCGTCATGAAAGGTAAACTGTTCGGCAATGGCGCCGAAGATGCGGCGGATCTGCTCGGGCTCCAGATAAGTCGGCGTGCCGCCGCCCCAGTGCAGTTGCGCCACTTTCCGGCGCTTGTCGACGAGGCTGCCGACGAGTTTGATTTCCCGCATCAGGTATTGAAGATACCCTTCGATACGCTCCCGGTTTCTGGTGATCAACATGGTGCAACCACAGAAATAGCAGAGTGTGTCGCAGAACGGAAAATGAAAATAGAGCGATAAATCGGCGGCACTGTCCGCCCGATTTGTCGTCACGATTTCGTGGCGGAAATCATCCGAGGTAAAGTCGGCGGAAAACTTTGGC
>CAZTNL010000031.1:0-12252 GCA_964614885.1 uncultured Calditrichaceae bacterium
TGAAGCTGATCTTTGTCGTCATCGCGCCGCCGCACGATCAAAACAATCGCTACCTGCCGGTTCTTGGAAAACTCGTCGAGGTCCTGCACGAGGCCAGCAACCGCAAGAAGCTGTTGAAGGTTACCACCTTTGAAGATTTCATCCAGGTATTTGAAGGAGAGGCATAGATGCTAAACAAACAGTTGGAGCTCCTGGTGGCGCTGCAGGACCTGGACATCATGATTAAGGATGTCGACGATGTAAAGCAGATCGGCTTCGAGGTTGCAGGCAAAGAAAAGCTGGAGGAGGCGCGTGCCGAGCTCATCCAGAAAATCAACAAGCCGCTCCTGTTCCACTACGAAAAGATCAAGAAGCGCTACAAACGCGCCATCGTGCCGGTCAAAGGGGACGTTTGCCTCGGTTGTTTCATGCGTGTGCCCACGCAGCTTCTTACCCGCGGCCGCAGCGACCAGGAGGTCATCACCTGCGAGGGCTGCGGGCGCGTGCTTTACTGGTACGAGTGATCAGACGGGCGCTTCATAAACCGTATATTTCTTGTACAGTTTGGCGCCCAGTCCCTCGGCCGCCCGGTTCATGAGCGTGTTGTCTTCGAGGATCCAGGAGAACTCCCCCTCTGCGTAGCCCTTGCTCCTACCTTCCATGTACGTCTTGTAGTAAAACGCCGGCGCCAAACCCCGTTTCTTTTGAAATTTCTGGCGCACCCCCAGCGTCACGACTCGCAGGCGCTTGATTTTCTTTTTGTTAAGCAGAAGTTTGAAGATGCCGAACGGCAGTAGCCTGCCGTTGATGTCCTTGAGAATTTCATTGTAGTCGGGGATGGTCAGCGCGAATCCGGCCGGTTCTCCGTTCACCTCGGCGATGAAAACGATACTCGGATCGACCGCAGCTTTCAAATCGGTGGCGGCGTGGCGAAATTCCTTTTCAGTCATCGGGACAAACCCCCAGTTCTTTTCCCACGCGTCGTTGTAAATGGACATGATGGTGTCCACCTCCTTGTTGAATTCGCGCATGTTCATGGTTCTGAACGAGAGACTCTCGTCGGCGAGGGCTTTCTCTGCAAACTTGACGAAGCGTTCGGGAATGGGGAGGGCGGCGGAAAACGAGTATGCGTACAGGTCTTTGACCTTTTTGAGCCTGGCCGCCTGCATCAACCGCAGGTAGTACTCCGGGTTGTAGGTCATCATGATAACCGGCGCAGAATCGAAGCCTTCGGAAAGCAGGCCGCAGGTGTCGTTGGTGGAGAAATTCATCGGGCCGCGCAGACAGTTCATGCCGCGGCTGGCCACCCACTCCCGCGCCGTTTCCAGAAGCCGTCCGCTCACTTCCGTGTCGTTGACGCTCTCGAAGAAGCCGAAGAAACCGGTTTTCTCCTCGTGGAATGCGTTGTGATTGCCGTTGATGATGGCGGCGATGCGGCCGACCGGCTCGCCGTCCCGCAGCGCCAAAAAATATTCGGCCTGAGAATGTTCGAAAAAGGGGTTCTTCTTCTGGTTCAGAATGTTCTTCATATCCAGGATCAGCGGCGGCACCCAGAGCGGGTCGCCGGCGTAGATCTTCCAGGGCAGCTTTATGAATTGTTTCAGCCCGCGCTTGCCGGTGACCGGTTTAATCTCAATGTTGTTCATGGCGAACCTTTCTCCAGTTCTGTGATGGCGGCCGGCGCCAGGCGTCAGCCCTCCTCCCAAAGAAAAAGGCCGTATCTAACAGGTACGGCCAGTTGGTGCTGCAATGCAATCAAATTCACGCGACGGGTATCGGTCAGATCAGGTTTAGCTCTCTGCCGACTTTTTCGAAAATATCCAGCACTTTGTTCAACTCTTCATCCGTGTGCGTGGCCATGTAACTGGTACGTATGAGGGCCTGTCCCGGCGGCACAGCGGGAGAAATCGCCGGGTTCGAGAAAACGCCGGCTGCGTACAGCTTTTTCCAGAATACGAAGGTGTCCGCATCTTCGCCGATGATGATGGGGATGATGGGACTTTCGGTGTTGCCGGTGTTGAAGCCGAGCTCGTCGTAGCTGCGCTTCATCTTGCGCACGTTCTGCCACAGCCGTTCGCGGCGCTCCGGCTCGCTTTGGATGATGTTGATGGCCTCGATAACCGATGCCGCATTGGCAGGCGGGATGCTGGCGGAAAAGATCAGCGCGCGCGCATGATGTTTGATGAAGTGAATCATGTCCTCGCTGCCGCTGATGTAGCCACCAAGCGAGGCGAACGATTTGCTGAAGGTGCCCATCGTGATGTCTACATCATCCGACAGGCCAAAGTGTTCGGCCGTACCGCGGCCGTGCTCGCCGAAAACACCGACTGAGTGCGCATCGTCAACCATCACGCGCGCACCGTATCGTTTGGCCAGCTTGACCACACCCGGGAGATCGACCAGCGTGCCTTCCATGCTGAAGACGCCATCGACGACGATCAGCTTGCCGGTGTCGCCATCGCTGGCGGCGAGAAGGCGCTCGAGGTCGCGCATGTTGTTGTGTTTGAATTTGACGACCCGGCCGAAGGACAGCCGGTACCCATCGACAATGCTGGCGTGGTTGTTTCTGTCGGCGAAAATGACATCGTCTTTGCCGGCGATGGTCGAGATCGTGCCCTGGTTGGTCTGAAATCCTGTGGAAAAGACCAGGGCTGCCTCCGCGTCCATAAACTCGGCCAGTTTTTCCTCCAGTTCGACGTGGAGTGAGAGGGTGCCGTTGAGGAAGCGCGAACCCGTGCATCCGGAACCGAATTTGTCGATGGCATCCTGTGCCGCTTTCTTAATTCGTGGGTGCTGCGTCAGCCCGAGATAGTTGTTCGAGCCGATCATGATCAGCCGGTGACCATCGATTTCTACCTCGGAATCAGCCCCCGAAGCGATTTCCTTGAAATACGGATACCATCCTTGCTGTTGCAATTCTCTGGCGCGCGTAAACTTTTTGCACTTATCGAATAGATCCGCCAACTTCTTCCTCCTAACGTTTGAGCTCTTTGGGCGTTGAAACCGAAATATAGATAACACGCTCTTTTAAATCAAGACAAAAGTTACAGGCGGTTAAGAGTTTGGCTTGACTCTTTGGCCATTTTTGACTATGGTTTGCCTTGGCTGGTCGGCCTCCGCTTCATACGATGAAAGGTGGATTGCATTGAAGGTTCTGGTAACAGGCGGCAGAGGGTTTATCGGCAGTTTTCTGGTGGAAAGGCTCCTGCAGGAAGGGCATACAGTTCGCTGTCTCTTGCGCAGAAAGCCTTCCCAGGGGTGGCTTTCGGGCCTGAGCTACGAAGCCTGCGAAGGCGACATTACTGCACCGGAAAGCCTTGCGGCTGCCGTTCGCGATGTCGGGTTGGTCTTCCACCTGGCAGGGTGCACCCGCGCTCTGACCGCAGTCGGCTTTCACCGCATCAATGTTGACGGCACGCGCAACCTGCTGGCGGCAGTGGAGAAGCACAATCCCGAAGTTCGGCGCGTTGTGCACGTCTCGAGCCTGGCAGCCGCAGGCCCCAGTCCGGACGGGCATTTGCTCTCGGAGACGGAGGCGCCGCTTCCCGTCTCGGAATATGGCAGAAGTAAGCTGGCCTCCGAACGGGTTGCGAGCGAGTTCATGCGGACGCTGCCGGTCACGATTGTTCGGCCGCCTGCTGTTTATGGTCCGAGGGAATGCGATGTGTTCGAGTATTTCAAGCAGGCCAAATGCGGACTTTTTCTGGTGCTCGGCGGCGGCGGACCGAGAACGGCGAGTTTCGTCTTTGTCCGCGATTTGGTCGCCGGACTGATGCTCGCAGCCACCCATCCCGCCGCTGTTGGGCAGACATTTTATATCTGCGACGATACCGCTGTGACCTGGGAGGCGTTTGGCCGGCAACTGGCGCAGGCGTTTGGGGTAAAGCCGAGGTATCTGCGGCTGCCTTCCGGTTTTGCCTTGCCGGTCTGTGCTGCCGGCGAGGTGTGGTCGCAACTTACGCGCAATCCGCTGATCATGAATCTGGACAAATACCGTGAGATCCGGATGCGCCACTGGGCGTGCAGCAACGAGAAAGCACGCCGGGAGTTGGGGTTTGCGCCTGCGGCCGGGCTGCAGCGCGGCGTGGAAGAAACGGCTGCCTGGTATCTTGAAAATGGCTGGCTGTAGGAAGGCGCGGCCGGCGCCTTTACTCGAACATTCGGTAGAGCTTTTTTTCCAGATACTTCTGATAATTGCGTTCGTACTTCCCACCCTTTATGTCAACGTCGTTTTCACCGTGTGAAGCGACCAGGGCGAGATAGCGTTTGGCGTCCAGGTAGGAGTGCAGCTGCTTTCGGGTGACGATCGGCCAGTAAAGATAGGCCTTGTTCTTGCGATTCTTCGAGCTCAATTCTATTTTCGCGAAGCCGAACAGACTGAGCTCGTGTGACGGTGAAATCTGTTTCCTGTCGAGGAAGCCGCGGTCGACCATGTTCTTGAGGACGTTCTGCAGCTCTTCGGCGAAAATCATCGTCGAGGTATCCAACTTGGCGTAGATTTCTCCCGAGGTGGCTTTGCCCTCGACCCACAGAACTTTCAGAGCATCGATCTCCAAATCCGTCGGCACGGGCCACTGGTTGCGCCTGGCTTTTCGCCGCGATTTTCTGTAGCTCTCGACAATGCTCTGGACGGCCTGGCTCAGTGAAATGGTCGGTGGAATGTCGCGGTTGCGCGCCTGCGGGATGTCGTCCCGGCGGACGAGGCCCTCCGGGTTCAAACCGCGCAGGCCATCGGAGTCGAGGAAGAACGGCAGAGCGTTTTTCCCTTCGAATTGCAGAGAAAGGCTCGCTCCCGACGCCGAGTCGACCAGGCCGGCAACCGCTTCGCGAATAAATTGATACTTGCGTGCGGCATATTCCTGATCCGCGGCGGTGGTGCCGGAGAGGATGCTGCTGGCGCTGTCGGCAACCGATGTTTTCGGCGGCGGCGTCTGGCTGGTGACGATGGTGGGCAGAGTGCAAATGAGAACAAGCAGCAGGGCGGAGAAGGGCATTTGGGTACGTATCATTGTAGCTAATCGTCGGCTCGTCGTTCGTTCGCGGTTCGTTGCTATTCAACAAGTCGTCTGCTGAGAATGTTCCTATATTGTTTTGTCTTGAAATTTAGGCGCTGGCTTCTTATCTTGTCTGCGTTTGTTCAAAATTAACCATGCTCAGGAGGTTCTTAATGTTGCTCAAAAAGTCGTGGTACTTGTTTCTGGTTGCCAGTTTGCTCGGCGTCGGTTGTGTCGAGAATCCAAACCGCAAACAGGCGGACAAGTTCATCAAAAGCTACACCGAGGGATTTCAGAAGCTTTCCTACGAAGCGTCCAAGGCCGCATGGCTGGCGAATACGGACATCAGTCCGGAGCACGACAGCCTGAGCGTGGTCGCGGACAAGGCGTACGCCGAATATGTCGGCAGCAAGTCTGTGATTCAAAAAGTCGACTCGCTCCTGGCGACCAGCTCCTTCCTGAAGCCCATTCAGGTTTTGCAATTGAAGAAAATCAAGCTCGAAGCCGCGCATCAGCCGGGAACGATTCCCGAGGTGGTGGACAAGCTGATCGCCGCCGAAACCGAGCAGAACAGCCGGCTCTTCGGCTTCGACTTTGTGATCCGCGACCAGCGCGGCAAAGCCAGAATCGTGACGACGAACGACATCGACGATGTCCTGGTAAATTCCAGAGACCTGGATGAGCGATTGGTCGCATGGGAATCGAGCAAGGAAGTCGGCAAGGTACTCAAAGACGGTCTAAGCAATTTGCAGCAGTTGCGCAACCAGGTCGCGCGGGAGACGGGGTACAGCTCCTATTTCGGCCTGGAGGTTGCGGACTACGGTATGAGTGTTGAAGAGATGATGACACTTATGGATGAACTGGTCGGGGACCTGCAGCCGCTCTATTCCGAGCTTCACACCTGGGTCCGCTACAAACTCGCCGAGCGCTATCACCAGCCGGTGCCGGATATGTTGCCCGCGCACTGGTTGCCGAACCGCTGGGGGCAGAACTGGCCGGGAATCGTCGAGAGCATCGATCTTGACGGCCTGTACAAGGGCAAGAGCGCCGAGTGGGTGGTAAAGACCGCGGAGAATTTCTATGTCAGCATGGGTTTTGACAGCCTCAACCAGAATTTCTGGAAGAATTCCAATCTGTACCCGGTTCCGGCCGGAGAGGCGCGCGAGAAGAATAACCATGCTTCAGCCTGGCACCTCGATCTCGACCAGGACTACCGGTCGCTGATGAGCGTCGAACCGAACAACCGCTGGTTTCGGACGGCCCACCACGAACTCGGGCACATCTATTACTTCATGGAATACAGCAATCCGGACGTGCCGCTGCTCCTGCGGGCGGGCGCGAATCGCAGCTACCACGAAGGCATGGGGGATTTGATGGCGATCGCCTCTTCGCAGCAGCCCTATTTGCAGCAGCTCGGCCTGCTGAAGGCGGACCAGGAAATCGACCAGATTCAGTGGCTGCTAAACGACGCCCTTTCCAGCAGCTCGGTGGTGTTCATCCCGTTTGCCGCTGGTACCATGTCACACTTTGAGCGGGATCTGTACGAGAAAGACCTGCCCAAAGACCAGTACAACCAGCGCTGGTGGGAATATGTGGGCAAGTTTCAGGGAATCGTTCCGCCGTCGCCGCGCGGCGAGGAGTTCTGTGACGCGGCCAGCAAAACGCACATCAACAACGACGCGGCGCAGTACTACGACTACGCGCTGTCCTGTGTTCTGAAGTTTCAGCTGCATGACTACATCGCACGCAATATTCTGCATCAGGATCCGCACAATTGCAACTACTACGGCAACAAGCAGGTCGGCGATTTTCTCAGGAGCATCATGCGACCGGGCGCGAGCAAGGACTGGCGCAAGGTGTTGAAAGAGAAGACAGGCGAAGATCTGAGCGCCCGGGCCATGCTGGCGTACTACCAGCCGCTACTCGATTTCCTGAAGAAAGAAAACGCGGGTCGCAAGTCGACGATGGCGGGGAAGTGAGCAGCCAATCACGGCCGCGCTCTGCTGAATCCCGCGCATGAAAGTCCTCTACCACAAGACGCGCCGACACTTCAAGAAACAACAGATTCGGGTTGGCCGCTACCTGGCCGGGCTCGGGCTGCCGGAGTACACGATCCTGACCGTGTTCTCCGTTATCATGGGAATGGCGGCCGGCTTTGCCGGAGTTGGATTGCACGAACTGATCGAGCTTCTGGCGAGCCTTACCTACGGCGAGCAGGGCCGGCGTGAATCATTGGGCTTTTTTATCATTCTGATTCCCGCGCTCGGCATGGGAATCCAGAGCCTGATGACGTGGCTCGCACCTAAGGCCGCCGCGCAAAAAGGAGTGATGGGTATTATCAAGGCCGTGGGCATGCGCAACGGCCGCATGCCTTTGGCGGCGACCATTTTCCATTTTCTTGCTCCTGCCATCTGCATCGGCTCCGGCGGCACGGTGGGGCCAGAAGCTCCGGCCGCGCAGTCTGGCGCCGGCGTCGTTTCTGCCCTCGGCCGGAGTATGGGGCTCAGCGACTCGCGCCAGCGTCTGTTCACTGCGGCCGGCGCCGGCGCGGCGATCGCAGCGATCTTTAACACGCCCCTGGCGGGAGTGTTTTTTGCCATGGAGGTCGTTCTGCTGCACGATTTTCGCGCGTCAGCTCTGAGCGCCTTTCTCCTGGCGTCGGTTTCCGCCAGCGCTGTTTCCCGCATCATCGTCGGCAACGAGCCGGCGTTTACTTTTGCCGCCGTCAACATCGGCGCGTACAAACTCTACGTGTTTTACCTTCTGTTGGGCATCGCTGCGGGCCTCGTTTCTGTGGGTTTCATCCGCTCCAACGAATGGATAAAGGCCGGGTGCGCACGGATATTCAGCGTCGTCCCAAAGCCGGTGGCCATGATATTCGTCGGGTTATTGATGGGGCTTGCCGGCTTCTGGCAACCCGGTATTTTTGGCGTCGGCTACGAGAGTATGAACCAGATCCTCGCCGGCATGACCACGGCCCAGGGCGTGGTCATCCTGCTGGTTCTGAAGTTTCTTCTGGTGTCGTTGATCCTTGGCGCCGGCGGTTTCGGCGGTGTGTTCGCGCCGTCGCTGTTCATGGGCAGCTGCCTGGGCTTTCTCTTTGCGCTCGGCGTGGGGGGACTCTTCGGTCTGCCGCTGGACACCACCACCTATACGCTCGTCGGCATGGGAGCGGTGCTGGCCGGTATCAACTCGGTGCCGCTAACGGCCATCATGATCCTGTTCGAGATGACCAACGACTACGAATTCATTTTGCCGCTCATGCTGGGCGTGGTCGGCAGCACGCTTGTGGTCCAGATGTCGCTGAAGGGTTCGATTTACATCAGGGCGCTGAAAAAAGCCGGCTACCATTTCTCGCAGGGACGGGATCTGCGTGTGCTCGAATCCATTGACGTGGCCAATGTGGCCCGGCACGAGATTTTCATGGTTCCCGAGAGCACAAGCCTGGCCGAGCTCATCCAGAGCTGTCTCGAACATCCGTTCACGAACATTTACACCACGGACCGTAACGGAAAAATCAACGGCGTTATCCTGTCCAGCAATTTGCATCAACTGATCACGGAGTACGAGAACCTTCTCGATATGGTCATCGCCAAGGACCTCTCGGATGCGAGCGTGCCGCTGCTGAAAGAGGGGCAAAGCCTGGACCACGCGCTGCAAATGTTTGCCAAGTACCGCGTGGACGAAATGCCGGTGGTCCGGGCCGGCCGTGGCGCCAAAGTGATAGGAGCGTTGCATTACCAGGATGTTTTGAAAGCCTACAACGACGCTAAAGTAAAGCTGAATCTCACAGACAGCCTCGCGAGCGATATGAAGGCGCTCGACGTGAATGAGAGCCACGAGGTGCTTCCCGGATTTTCCATCGTGGAAGTCGAAGCCCCGCGCAGCTTCATGAACAAAACCCTGCAACAACTTCGGTTGCGAAATCGCTTCGATATCGATGTGCTGATGATCGAGCAGGACGGCGGCCCGTTCGCCTCCAGCGAGGAAGAGGTGTCGCGTTCCTTTCCCCAAAGCGGCTACAAATTTCGCCGCGGCGATCGTATCATCGTGTTTGGCCGGGATGAGAACGTCCAGGCTTTCAAAGAACAAGTTAGCAAGGCGCGGAAGTGACGGAGCGGCTTACCGCTAAAAGGCTGGCAGAACTCGCGTTCGGGGCCGAGGGCGGGCTGCGTCCTTTTGTCCGGGAAACGATTCTGGAGCCATCGCGATTCTATAGCGAGATGTGCGGCGGCAGCGTCTTTTTCAAGTGTGAAAACCTGCAGTGCACCGGCTCTTTTAAAGTACGTGGAGCCTGCAATAAGATCCTGAGCTTGACCGCGTCGCAACGCCGGCGGGGTGTGGTTGCGGCTTCGACCGGAAACCACGGCGCTGCCGTGGCTTTCGCTGCCGGGAAAACCGGGACCTCCTGCGTCATTTTTGTGCCAGACAATGCGGTCGAGGATAAACTCGAAACGATCCGGCAGCTCGGCGGTGAAGTCACCTGCGCCGGCAGCGATTGCGTCGAGTCCGAAGCCAGCGCCCGTGCCTACGCCGCAGAACATGGGATGGCGTATGTCTCTCCTTATAATGACCCGCTGGTGATTGCGGGCCAGGGCACAGTCGGTGTCGAGCTGACCCGGCAGACGGTGCCCCTCGACGCGGTCTTCGCTTCAGTCGGCGGCGGGGGACTCATATCCGGCGTGGCGGCAGCGGTGAAGTCGGTTTGGCCGTCCGCCGAAATCGTCGGGTGTTCCCCGGAGAACTCGCAGGTGATGGTGCAGTCGATTCGTGCTGGAGAACTGCTGCAACTGCCTTCCCTGCCGACGCTTTCCGACGGCACGGCGGGCGGCATCGAGGCCGGTTCCGTTACCTTCGGCTTGTGCTGCGACCTGGTTGATTCGTTCGTCACCGTCACCGAGGCCGAAATAGCCGCCAGTCTGAGGCAATTCACCCGCTTGCACCACATGCTGATCGAGGGCGCCGCCGCAGTCGCGATTGCGGGTTTTGTCAAGCGGTGCGAACGATATCGTGGAAAACGGGTCGCCATCATTCTCTGCGGCGCCAATATCAGTCTGAAGACCTTGAGGGGAATTCTTTAGCCCGGCAACATTGAGGAGTCAGAATGGAATTAAAGAAGTCCCTCGGCACCTGGGATCTGGTTGGATTGAATGTTGCCGCTATCGTCGGCCTGCGCTGGATTTCACTGTCGGCAGCCGCCGGCAACGTCTCGATGCTGCTGTGGGCGGTGGCCCTGTTGTTTTTCTTTCTGCCGCAGGCCTTTACGGTCATCGAGCTCACCCGCCGCTTGCCCGGCGAGGGTGGCATCTATTTGTGGACCAAGACCTCCTTCGGTGACTTTCACGGTTTCATGGCGGGTTGGTGCTACTGGACCAACAATCTGGTCTACTTTCCCAATCTCATGGTATATATCGCCGGCATCTCGGTGTTCGTGGCCGGCGGCGGCTACCAGGCGGTGGGGGAGAGCAAGGTGTATGTGCTGCTTTTCTCCCTCGGCGCCATTTGGATGGTCACCGTCTTCAACATCATCGGTCTCAAATTGGGCCGGTGGGTCAACAACATTGGCGGCATTGGCATGTGGGCTGCCGGCACCGCGCTGATCGTCATGGGCGCGGTGGCCCTGGTCAAATACGGCGTTGCCAACCCGATGCCGGCTGCGAGCTTTTTTACCGGCATTTTCACATTTGAGAAAATGACCTTCTGGGCCTCCATTTGCTTCGCCTTCACGGGACTCGAACTCGCTTCTGTCATGGCCGGCGAGGTGAAGGACGCGAAGCGGTCCATTCCGCGCGCGGTGGTCATCTCCGGCGTCGTCATTGCCGCGCTCTACATACTGGGCACGTTTGCGCTGCTGGTAGGTTTGCCAGCCAGCGACATCAACATCATTACCGGCATTCTGCAGGGCATCGCGGCCATCGGCGCCAAACTCGGGTTGGGCTGGATTTCGAATGTCATCGCCCTGATGATCACTCTGGGCGGCATCGGCGGTCTCATGGCCTGGTTCACCGGCGCGGCGCGTATGCCGTTTGTCGCCGGCGTCGACCGCTATCTGCCCGCCAGCTTCGGCAGGATCCACCCGAAATACGGATCGCCTTATGTGGCCATTTTAATCCAGGCGCTGATTTCGACGGTTTTCATCATCATGAGTTTCGTCGGCGCCGGCGTGAAGGAGGCGTATCTTATCTTGCTCGACACGACGTTGCTCGTCTATTTTCTGCCTTATGTTTATATGTTTGCCGCCTATCTTTACCTGCGGTACGTAAATCGGAATGAAGATGGTGAGGAGCGGATTCCCCGCAGCAACGGCATCGCCTTTTTGTTCGGCGTTTGCGGGTTGATCACCAGCCTGTTCGCGATGATCGTCACGGTCATACCGACGAACGAGATACATAATATTTTGGAGTATGAGCTAAAGGTGGTCGGTGGTTTTCTGTTTTTCGTTCTGGTGGGCGCTTTTATCTACTGGGCCGAGCGCCGGAAGACACCCGCGGCCGGGAGCCACTAGCGAACGGGGAGTCTCACTGTTCACATACTATTGAGGATCGGCGCGCCCGATTCCACTTTTCGAGACGCTTCGGAGCTTCTCCGGGCGCAAATTCAAAGCAAAGGAGCGGGACCATGAATCTCGACGAACTCAAATTTGACGACCGCGGCCTCATTCCGGCGGTGGTCCAGGACCACGAAAACAACGATGTGCTCATGGTGGCTTACATGAACCGTGAGAGCCTGGAGACCACGCTGCGCGCCGGCAAAGCCTGTTACTGGTCGCGTTCCCGCCAGGAATTGTGGCTGAAAGGCGCCACCAGCGGCCATTTCCAGAATGTGAAGAAGATCTGGTACGATTGTGATGCCGATACCCTGTTGCTGCAAGTCGAGCAAATTGGTGCGGCCTGCCATACCGGGGAGCGCAGTTGCTTCTACCGGGAACTGATATGAATTTGCTGAAACTTATTCCTTGACAACAATTTCTGAGAAGTGCATCTTTAGACAGATTCATCCAAAGCATTTCATTCGGCCCTGAATTTTCCAGTTTAGTGGAATCTTGTGGTTCCAGGTTGATCAAATAAGAAATCTGAGAGGCGAACCATCATGAAAAAATATGTTATTTTTACTCTGGCAATCTCGCTGCTTTCCTGTGGCGAGCAGGCGAAACAACAGGAGAAGCCTTCGGACGCCGCGGCCGCAAAGGCGGAGCATTCTGCCGGTGGTGTGACTTGGCAGGCACCGGCGGAGTGGGTGCAGGAGACGCCCTCGTCAGGCATGCGCAAGGCGCAGTACC
>CAZTNL010000032.1:0-12228 GCA_964614885.1 uncultured Calditrichaceae bacterium
CCTGGGCGCTTTTCAGCTCGGCTGTGCGTTGCTCGACCAGTTCTTCAAGATGCTCACGGTGGGTCGCCAGCTCAGCCTCCGCGCGTTTCCGCTCCGTGATGTCGACTACGGTCGTGATGAAACTATGGCCCCCTTCGAACTTTATGCGAACGCTGGAGAAGTTTGCCCAGTAAGTGCCGCCGTCTTTCTTTTTCATTTCCGCTTCGATGTTCTCGACTTTTCCATCGCGAAACATGCTTTCGACAAAACGCTTACGTACTGCCGGCTGAACGTACAAACTCCTGACATTCACGGTGCGCAACTCATCGCGCGTGTAGCCACTCATCACACACATTGCATCGTTGACCGCGTATATTTTCCCCGAAGCGTCGGAAATGGAAACGCCGGCAAGATTGTGCTCGAAGAGGCTGCGATATTTTTCTTCGCTCTCCAGCAACGCCTGTCGCGCCTGCTTGCTTTCGGTAATGTCGACCGCGGTCCCCAACACTGCCGGCTTTCCCTGAAAAACTATCAGAGAAGCGGTGAAGTCCACCCAGCGTTTCTCGCCGCTGCGCGTGACCAACATGACTTCGTATCTTTTCTCCAGCTCCTCGCCTCGCTGTCGCGAAAGGCCGCGGTTTTTGACCAAATCCTGAAAATCGGGATGAACCATGTCCCAGAATTTCATGCGCAGCAACTCGTCTTCGGGATAACCGCTGATCCGGCACGCAGATGGATTGACATAGATCATTTCCTCGCCCTGAAAGATCAGGATTGCCGCCGCGGTAGATTCGGCCAGCACGCGGAATTTCGTTTCGCTTTCCTGCAGCGTCCGTTCCACTCGCTTGCGTTTGGAAATATCGCTGAAGACGACCTGAGCTGCGGGCTTGCCTTCGTAGGTGACCGGGGCCCCCATGACTTCGACTTCGATAATGCTGCCGTCGAGCCGGATGAATTTTTCTTCCAGTACCGGAGAGATGGACACGGTTCGGTCGTAGAGCGCCTCAATCCGTTTTCGAACGACTCCCCGGGATGCCTTTTCCACAAACGACAGCGCCGGTTTTCCTATAAATTGCTCCGCCGATTTTCCGCCGAGGACAGCGACGGCTTTGGGGTTCACGAAAACAACCCGTCCTTCGCAGTGAACAATAATTGGAATGGGCGCCGATTCCACTACCACGCGGTAGCGCTCCTCGCTCTCACGCAGACGCTGTTCCACGAGCTTGCGTTCGGTGAAATCTATGGTAGAAAGAACGACTTTCTCCAGAGTTTCTTCATAGCCCGGAACAATCTCCCAGCGGAGCAGGATATGCTTTTCCTTGCCGGTCAGGGTCCTGACGGTTGCGGCAAATTCTGCTCGAGGCAGATTCTCGGCTATTGCGACCAACTCTTCTTTGAAAGCCGCCAGGGACGCGTCCGTAAAAATCGTGGACAGCCCCTGCTGCAACTGTTCGCGTGACCCAGCTTCATGCAGTCGCAATGTGGCCTTGTTAACTTCCAGCACCCGAACCAGGCGGACGCACCGGGCTACCACTTCCGGCCGGCGATCAAAGTATTTTCGAAAATCTTTAACGCGTCTCCTTTTTAATCCATCCAGCACGCCCTTGACTTCCGAAAAATTTTCTTCCCAAAGCGGAATTGGCGATTCCGCGAAAAGGGCGTGGTAGCGGCGTTCGCTTTCGCGTATGGCTGCTTCCGCCGCCGCCCGATCAATTGCGGCCGCCAGGACATTGGCCACGGATTGCAGGAAATGAATCTCGTCTTCGGTGAACGCGCGCTGCTTTATTGTGTGAACGCCGAGGACGCCGTAAGGGTTTTCCTCCGGTCCGATAATGACGCTCATACCGCTCACGACGCCATGGTCCGTGAGCAGCGCCGGGCCGCTGAAGCGTTTCTCGGAGCGCAAATTCTTCACCACGACCGGTTCGCTGGACAGCAATGTGTAGCCTGCCTGCGAATTCTTTTCCGCGCCCACCGTCGCTTTGCCGACAAGTCCCGTGCGCCAGCCGACGCCAGCCTGCAGCAGCAACTTGCCCTCTCCGGGAACGATTTTCAGGACTTTACTGTATTCGACCCCCAGCGTTTTCGCCAGATCATGCACCGCCTGGTCAAATAGATCTTCGAGCTTTTCGCTGGCGAGCGCTGTCCTGCCAAGGCCGGCGACAGCTTCCTGCTGCGCCGCCTGCGCTTCCGCCAGCTCCCGCGCCTTTTTGTGCTCCGTCAAATCCCGCATAAACGCAGCCACCAGCGTACGATCCAATTGCATCATAACCGTGCTCACGGCAAGGTCGATCACGCGCCCGTCCTTGCGCCGGTGTTGGGTCTCGAACCGCGCCCACCCCTGCTTGCGAAACGTTTCTTTGCGCTCTTCCATCTGCTTCGGAATGAGGCGCGCCTCTAACTGCATGACGTTCATGGTCACCAGTTCGTCCCGGGAATAACCGATGATTTCGCAGTAGGCCGGGTTTACATCAACGATTTGTCCATTGGTTTCTGCCAGGATGTAGCCGTCAAGCATCGAGTGCAGAATTTTCTGTTTGCGTTGGATTTCCGCTCGCAGCGCCGCCTCACTCTGTTTGCGCGCGCTGATGTCTCGGGTAAACCCCTGCAACCTCCCGTCGGGCAGCATCTTGGCGCTGATTTCCACGGGCAAAAAGTCGCCGTTTTTTTTCCTGAAATTTGTTTCAAATATGACCGTCTTGCCGGCGCGCAGCTCGTCGATTCGCAATCGCTCATTTTTCGAGTCTTCTTTAAACAGGAGTTCGCGCAAGTTCATCCGGAGCAGCTCGTCCCGCGAGTATCCCAGCATGTCGCAGCACGCCTGGTTGACGTCGGAGTAATTGCCGTCCGCGTCTGAAATGAAGATGCCGTATGCGGCATCTTCGAACAGAGTTCTCAAGAGCGCTTCGCGCCCTTCCAGTTCCCCTTGCAACATCGAGCCGGAGTTCTTCTGCTTTATTCTGACCGTCGCCAGAGTGGAAAACGCCAGCAGCCACAACCATGCAATACGAGTGTCGAACGAATAGATGTGTGTTCGCGCGCCGGCATTGTCTTCACTCGCCTGCATGATCCGCGGGAGTTTTTCTCCGTCGTGCGGCGAGTACTGATTTTCGAGATTTTCGACTAGCGGATTCCCAGTCATCGTGGAGGTTGGATACAGGTGTTCCCACAAGTTCAGTTTGCGGGTTTCAATGCCGTCTCGGGAGAGAAAAGCGAAGCTCATGATCAGCGCGATCACGGTCATGCCCAGAGTCCGGGAGAGCAACTCGCTTCGGATCGAACGCCGCAGGGAGAATTTCATCGCGGTTCCTTTGATGCCAGTTCTTCGAACCAGGGTGGTTTCATTCGACTAACTGAAATCGCTGCTGTGCCCTGACTCGGACTGGTGGTGTGCGCATGCCGGGGCATGTCCTTTGAGCATGGCCTGGCAGTAACGGGCGAGCTTTGGAGTTGGTTATTCAAAGATAATAATTTTGCGCATTCCTCGCAACAACTTATTTTGCTTGAATGCCAATGCCGCCGCGCACCTTGAGCCGGGTGGCGAGTGTTTTACTATGTAAGTATCTTCTCTGTTTTTTTCAAGAATTTACCGATATCATTGCAACAATTTCACAACTACGCGTGTCAGGTTGAAAACGAACTACCAGAAAGTAACCTCTTTGCCGCAAATTCTTGTGGTGGAAGGCCGGCTTCCAATTGCAGCCAGAATAGATTTGAACGAAACTTAACGGCAACGAGTCACGTTACGAACCTAAGAAATGATCTGACCTTCAGCAAAGTCTCACTACAGAACGACGAGGACGCCATGCGATTTCCGAAATTCGCTTTGTTTGCCACGATCCTGTTTTGCGCGACTTCCCTTATCGCCGGCGATAAGGAATTCAACGCTGACAGCGCTTACGTCTACACCCGACGCCTTAGCGTTACCATTGGCCCGCGCCCGATGGGTTCGCGCGCCGAAAGCAGGGCGCTGCATTGGGCGGTCGATAAATTCAAAACCTTCGGCGCTGACTCCGCTTTCATCATGCCGTTCGATCGCTCCCGCTTCCGCGGAAGCGGGTCGTATAACACGCAAAGCGGTATCGCCGTCGGGGTTTTCAACGGCGCCATCGATTCCGCCATCGTCATCGGCGGCCACATCGATTCGTCCGGGCCGGAAATTCCCGGCGCCAACGACGACGCTTCGGGAACCGCGAGCGCCATCGAGCTGGCGCGCATCTGGAGCAAACAGCCGCGGCGCTATACCATGGTTTTTGCCGCTTTCGGCGGAGAGGAATCGGGGCTTATCGGCTCGACCTATTTTGCCAATCACTATGACCCGATCGACAAGGTCGCGCTCATGCTGCAGCTCGACATGTCCGCCAGCGACGACGACAACATTATTTTCATGGAAACCAAATCCGCGCAGGCGCCGCGCTGGCTGATTGAGGATGTTTTCGCCATGGAGCGCGAACTCGGCTACTCTGCGCTGCGCTACCCGTTCTATTTCTTTTCGCTCAACAGCACGCTTGCGGGCGCAGGCAGCGATCACGAGCCGTTTCTCGACAAGGGTGTGCCGGCCATCGATTTCACCGCCGGCGTCAACAACTCGGCAATTCACACTCCTCGCGACCGTTTCGAGTTCGTCGACAAAGCGATGATGGCGCGCACCGGCAAGCTCGCCAACGGGTTGCTCCGGAAATACCAGAGTCAGGGCGTTCCGCCACGGCGGCTGGGCCACTACATGCTGCTGCCGCTGCCCGGAATGCGTCTGTTTGTGCCGTCCTGGCTCGTCACCGGTTTCGTCATCTTCTCGCTGGCCCTGGCCGTGCTCGCCTGGGTGCTGGCGGGCCGCAATCGCAGGCAAGATCCGGTGCGGGTGAAGCGGTCGGGACTCAAAATACTGTCGTTGATGATCATCGTCGCCGTGTTCACCCAGCTCGGGGAAGCGGGCTTGCAGCTGGTGAAAGGGCTGCGCTATCCCTGGCTGGCAGAAATCGACAACTACCTGTTTTACGCAGCTATCTGGGCCGCTGCCGGCGTATGGGTTGCCATGCAATTGACCCGCAGGTGGCGTTTCAGTCAGGACCCGGCCCTCTACGCCCGGCGCGCGCTGGCCGTGCTGTTTATTATTACCACGGCGCTGGCAATTCTCGGATTCCGGCTGGCGTTGCTGCCGTCCGTCACATTGCTGCTGATCGCCATCGCCGTTCTGGCGCCGAACCGGCCCGCGAAGATCGTTCTGGGCGTACTTGCGCCCATCCCCATGTTCAAACTCATGTTCATGGAAGTCTTTCCGATGATCGCCCGCTCCATGACCGCAGCCGGATTTGCCCTGGACACCTTCATGAAGTCGTTTCTCTTCAGCGCCGCGCTCACCGGCATTCTTCTCGCCTGGTACCTGCCGGCCATGCATCTGTACGCCTATCTCCTGATGGAGAACACTTCGTTGCAGACGCTTTTCCGGCGCGTGCGCCAGCCGGCGTTCGGCGCATTGATGGCCGTGGTCATTCTCGGCTACGGCGGCTACCTCTACTCGCAGCCCTCGTTCGATGCGCTTTGGCGCCCCCAGGTGCGGGTCACCGCCAACTACGACTTGCGCTCGGGTGAAAGCGATACCGAACTGCGGGGCAACGATTTCCTGCGAAACGTGTCCGTCAAAGGGCATGGCCTCGACCAGCAGTTCGATGAAACCACGGTCAAACGCACGCTGGAGTCCTCTTTTCAGGCCGCCTGGTTCGGGGTTTCGGGCACGGAAAGAATGGTGGCAGGCGAGCCGGGAAAAGTCTCTGTCGATTGGCAGCTGGCGACGACCCGGCCGTGGTACCGCGTCGATGTCAGGGTTTGGGCCGACACCCTCGGCGTGGAGGCCGTAGAAACCGGGCTTGGTCATTCCCTGCGCAAAGGCAAGGCCCTCTTCCGCTGGCAGGCGGAGCCGCCGGATACGCTGCGACTGCGTGCGACTTTTTCGGCGCCCGCAGACGCGCGCCTGATTCGCGAAGTCAAGGCGACCTACCTCGGCATGCCGTTTTCGTTCGAGGTGGCTTCTGAAATGGCGGATGTTTCGTACCGCACGGTTGTCGTTGCGCGCGATACACTGGATGTATCGGCCGCGGCGGTCAGCCTGGCTCGTAGCCTGGCGCCCGCTAAGAGACGAATCGTTCAGCCCGGAGAGATCACGCCGTGACACCCCGGGCTCTGCAAACACAGAGGCCTTATTTTGCGCGAAAAAGATCTGCAGCCGGACGATGTGGCGCTCATCGGCATCTGCTCGGACAGCAATTCGACCTTCCTGCGCGGCCCGGCGGACGCTCCAGCCAGGATTCGCGCGGCGTTGCATTCCGGCTCAGCCAATCTCACGGCCGAATCCGGAGTCAACCTCGATTCCAACCCGCGGTTCGTCGACCTCGGCGATCGGGAGATCGGCAACGGTGAACGCGAGTTTCTCGGCATCGAAAGTCATATCGCAGAGATAGTTAAAGCGGGAGCGCGACCGCTGGTTCTCGGCGGCGACCACGCGATCACTTACCCAGTGGTCAGGGCAGTTGCGGCAAAGCACGGAGCGCTGAATCTGCTGCATTTCGACGCCCACCCGGATCTGTACGATAATTACGAGGGCAATCGTTACTCCCACGCCTGCCCGTTTGCCCGCATCATGGAAGCTGGCCTGGCGCAGCGGCTGGTGCAGGTCGGCATCCGGACGCTGAACGCGCCGCAGCAGGCTCAGGCCCGGCGCTTTTCGGTGGAACTGCATGAGATGCGGACGTTCGACGCCAGCGCCTTTGCCCCCGTGTTCTCGGGTCCGGTCTACCTTTCCTTCGACATAGATGCGCTCGATCCGGCGTTTGCGCTCGGCGTTTCGCACCACGAGCCCGGCGGTTTCTCGGTGCGGGAGGTGCTCGGCATCATTCAGCGGTTCGAAGGGCGGCTCATCGGCGCCGATATCGTGGAGTACAATCCGCGCCGCGACCTGAACGAGATGACCGCTATGGTCGCGGCCAAGCTCCTCAAGGAAATCGGGGCAAAGATGATGGGGTGAGGCGGGTCTTGCTGCGGGAGAGTGAGGCTGAAGAAAGTGCCACGAACCTGTGCCAGCGCCCATCCGGCAGTTGCCAGGTCGGCAAAACCATGCGGGGCAAGGGCCCATAGGGCTTGTCCTCGCCTTGCCATTCCTTGTTGTTGGCAATATGTTCCCAGGCGATCTTATCGCCCCGATGGATATCTTTATCTTTGACATTGAAAAGGGTGATTTCCGGCAGTCACGTTTCATTCGGGCGGGGTCAGCAATGTGGCTCATGAAATAGTCGTGGCCCATTTGGGGACGCAGCTGACGTTGTCATAGAAGGAACGCGAAACCTCCGCCTACCCGCGTCCATCCGTGGCTAAGACAGACCCGGCGGCGCTACTACGAACCGAGCTAGAAGACCCCTTTGAAAAAGGCGCGCATCTTGCCCATGATCTGCTGGGCGAGGGTGGCGGTTTCTTCGACGCGCTCTTCCTGGGTCGCGGTGGCCATTTTTTCGGAGTTGCGCACCTTTCGCTCGGCCACCACCGTGCTGATGACTTCGGCGACTTCCGGCCGGCGACTCAGCAGTCCGGTGATGTTTTCCCGTGTGATTTCGTGCGCTACAATGTCGGTGGCGGCGACCAGGGTGGCGCCGCGCGGCTCACCCGTGAGCAGAGACATCTCGCCAAAAAACTCGCCTGGCCCAATCTGTCCGACCTTAATCCCCTCGACGGTGCCGTTGGTGCGCAGAAATGCGTGCAGCAGGCCTTCGCAGAGAATGAACATGGAGTCGCCCGGCGCGCCCTGTTCGATGATATGCTCCCCTTTGGCAAACCGGCGCAGATGCATGGCGGTGCCCAGCTTTTTCAGTTCGGCCGGATCGACATCCTTGAAAAGCTCGGTTTTGCTCAACAGTTTGGTGCGGTCGTCGATGGAGCTCGCGTCGAGGTGGCGAACGGGCATCTCTGCGTAGTAGAGATCCTGTTTGGGGTATGCAGGCGTGATGCCGGCCCGCTGCATGTGCTCCAGCACGCTGCGGTTGATATGGCTGCGTGCCACGCCCTCGGTGGCGCCGCGTTCCCAGCCGGCCATCCAGTAGCGTACCGTATATTCTATGCCGACCGGCGTCGTGCGCTTGACGATCGCGTTCGGTTCGGGCTTTTCAAGAATTCCTTTTTCGCCGGTGACGGCCCGGGCGCCCGCTTCCAGAACGCGGCAGGCCCGCTCCGATGGGATCGAGAAGTCGAGGCAGAAGGTGGTATCGAAGCGGCTCTGTGGCCCGGCGCCCCAGAAGTTGGTCACCACCATCTTGCCCAACAGGCTGTTCGGCAGAATGACCACGGAATCATCGACGGTTTCGAGCCGGGTGGTGCGCCAGTTGATTTCATCGACCTTGCCGATCAGGTCCGCGGCCGGGCTCGATCCGTGCACTTTGATCCAGTCGCCGATACGGTAGGGACGGTCGATGTTGATGGCCAGACCGGTGAAGACGTCAAGAATCATGTTCTGCACAGCGAAACCGATGACCACGCCGACGACACCGGAAGTGGCCCAGAAAGCAGTCACATCCTGTCCGAAGACGATGCCGACGATACCGGTGATGGCGATGGTGTAGACGATGATTGTGCAAATGTCTTTGATCAGGCGGGGGACCGGACTGCCGAGCGTACGGGTGATGATCCCGTCCCAGAACAGGACCTGCAGCACGCGGTTGAAAAAATGCGCGGCTGAAATCCAGATCCCTACTTCGATAGCATAAGCAAGAACCTTCTGCGACTGCGACACCGCTTGCGAGCCGAACTGGAAAAGGAGGTCGCGATTCCACAGGGTAAACGCGGCGGTCAGAAGAAAAACTGCGAACGACCGCCACAAACGTTTGAAAGCACTGGATCTCATCGATTTTTTCTGCTCAAAATGACTGTTGAAGTGCGATCCCCCGGCATGGGGACGATTTTGCTGTCACCCAATATGTATCTATACACACGACGAGCGGATTTGCGAACGCCAAAAGCCTGCAGCCGGCGTTCCCTGGCGGCGAGCATTTCCGGCCGGAATTTGGCGCTTGTTTAATTGATATGTTTTTCTATTTTGGTACACTGGCTTACTGATGAAGACCCACAGCATGACAAAAAACAATTTCAACATTATAGACGCCCACACGCATTTTTTTTCGCGCACCTGGATGGAACGCTTCGTCAGCATGGCGCCGGACAGGTTCCCGGATGTCGATGCTCTCGCCGGCCATCTCGGCTGGGACTTGCCGTCGAAAGATCCAGTGGACCTTGGCAGGCGCTGGGTCCAGGAGCAGGATCGCTACGGCCTGCGGCGTCAGGTGTTGTTTGCCAGCAAGCTCAACGAGGCCGAATTCCTGGCCGCGGCCACCAATGCCTTCCCGGACCGGCTCACCGGCTACGCCATGGTCGACCCGCACGCAGCGGACGTGCGCAACCAGACGGTCTACTCGCTCAACGTGCTCAGCATGCGCGGCATCATCCTGATGCCCGCCCTGTTCCACTTTCACGCATTCGACCCGGCGGCCTATATCCTGTACGAAGAGGCGCTCTCGGCTTCGGTGCCGATCTTTGTGCACTTCGGCCGGCTCAACATTCCCATCTACCAGAAACTTGGCTTGGCCGACCATATCGATTTGACCTACTCGAACCCGATGGACCTGGAGCGGCCGGCGAGAGATTTTCCGGAGATCAATTTTATCATCCCGCACTTCGGGTGTGGCCGGTTTCTGGAAACGCTCGAAGTGGCGCGCCGCTGCGACAACGTGTATCTCGATACCTCGAGCTCCAATTCCTGGATAGAGCCGCCCATGAACCTGCAGGAAGTCTTCCGGCGCTGCCTCGACGAAGTTGGCGCGCAGCGTCTGCTGTTCGGCACGGATTCTTCATTTTTTCCGCGCGGCTGGCGGCACGACCTGTTCGAAGTGCAGCTCGGAATTCTCAACCAGCTCGGCCGGCCGCGGAAGGAGTTGCAGGCGATTTTTGGCGGCAATATAGCCCGAATCCTGCAGTTGGCAGACTAGCCCGGAACGTGGTGAACGCCTAAACTGAAAGACCGGATCTTTACCAACGACGCGAGAGAACCGTGCCTGAGTTACCCGATCTCGTCTATATCCAGAAGCGGCTTTCGGCCACGGTAGCCGGAAGACGAATCGTCGAAGTTGCAGTAAAGGAACCGATCGTGCTCCGGATGTTGTTGTCGGAGCACGTTGAGCGAGCGCTGCCGGATAAAGCAATTAGGCGCGTGCTCCGGCATGGACCTTTTCTGCAATTTATCCTGAGTGGGAACCTCGAAGTGGTGGTGCATCCGATGCTTGCGGGGAGATTCAAGCTGTTGGAGCACGGAGAAAAACCCGGGCGCGGTCTTTGTTTCTCGCTGCGCCTCGACGATGACCGCGTACTACACTATCTCGATGACAGGAAAATGGGGAAAGCCTATGTTATTCCCTCGAGGGAGCACGCTGCGATCCCGCGTTTCGTGCAACAGGGTATCGACATCCTCAGCCGGGATTTCAGCGCCGGTAGATTCAGGACGTTGATCGCCGGGCAGCGTAAACAGGTAAGGGTGTTTCTGATGGACCAAACCCAGCTCAGCGCCATCGGCAACGCCTACGCCGATGAAATCCTGTTCGAGGCGCGCCTGCACCCCAAAACCTTTTGCAACCGGCTTTCGCCGGAGGATGTCGGGCGACTGTACACAAGCATCGTGTCGGTGATGCGCTGGGCGATAGCCGAGGTGGAAGGCGCGAATCGGCCCGTTGATGAAAAGGTGCGCGGCCACGTTCGGGTTCGCAACCGCAAAGACGAAGCGTGCCCGCGCTGCGGCAGCACGATCCGCCGCGCCGGCGTTTTGGGTTACGACGCGTTCTTTTGTCCCACCTGCCAACCGGCGATACGCAAACAATTTATCGAGTGGCAATGAACTTGCGCGCAGCACTTCAAAGAAGCTTCCGGCCCGCCACCTTCCTGTTTTCTCTTGGGCTATTCTGGCTCATCACCTCGATGCCAGCCCCGGCCGGACTGCCGCCGACCGCGCAGACGACCATCGCCATCTTTGTCGTCGCCATCGTTCTGTGGGTTTCGCATGCTTTGCCGCTCATGGTTACCAGCCTGCTCGTCATCGTGCTCTTTCCGCTGACGGGCGTGCTCACGACGCGTCAGTCGTACGCGCTTTTCGGCAACGAGGCGATCTTTTTTATTCTGGGAGCATTCATTCTGGCGTCCGGCATCATGCGTTCGGGCCTGAGCATTCGCATCGCCCTGTTTACTTTGCGCCACTGCGGTAAATCGCCCAACTTTCTCATGTTCAGCATCTTCGCTCTTTCGACGTTCCTGTCGTTCTGGATGTCGGAGCACGCAGTGGCCGCGATGATGTTCCCGATCGTGCTCGAGGTGGTCGATGCGCTGAAATTGCCGCGCATGCGCAGCAACTACGGCAAGAGTCTGTTTCTCGCCATGACCTGGGGGTGCATCATCGGCGGTATCGCTACCTTTCTCGGCGGCGCCCGGGCGCCGCTTGCTGTCGGCATCCTGCGCGAAACAACGGGCATCAGCATCGGCTTTCTGCGCTGGACGCTGGCGGCCCTGCCCACGGTCGTCACGATGAGCGTGGTTGCCTACTTTACCCTGGTTAAACTTTTTCCCGCGGAGATCAGCGAAGTGGGGCAGGCTGCCACTGTGCTCAAGCAGAAGGCCGGGCAGCTCGGCCGGATTTCGCGCCGGGAGTTGCTGCTCGCCGGCCTGATGATCGCAACCATCACCTGCTGGATCGCGTTCGGAGAATCGGTGGGTCTGGCGAACATTGCCATCGCGGCCGTGAGTGTCGCCTTTGTGTTGAACCTGCTGGACTGGAAGGAAGTGGAGGAGGATGTGAACTGGGGGATCTTTCTCATGTACGGCGGCGCCATCTGCCTTGGTTTTACCATGGAAATGACCGGTGCGGCGCACTGGCTGGCCGACAAGTCGCTCGGCGTTTTTGTGCACTCGGCTTGGGGATTGGTCGGCTGCCTGGCCTTCATCGCCCTGTTTCTGACCGAGGCCATCAGCAACACCGCCGTCGTGGCGCTGATGATGCCGCTCGCCATCGGGCTGGCGGCCGATTACCAGCTCGACCCGCGCATCATCACGCTGGCGATGACGATTCCGTCCGGGCTCGCCTTTCAGTTGCCTATGGGGACACCGGCGACGGCCATCGCCTACTCGTCGGGATTCGTCAGGCTGCGCGATACGTTTTTGGCGGGATTTCTGCTTAAG
>CAZTNL010000033.1:0-5405 GCA_964614885.1 uncultured Calditrichaceae bacterium
CAAATCGACGGCCCAAAGGAAAGCAATTCTTCGGCGAACTGCAACAGGGAGTCTTCCGGGGATTCGGCAGAAAAGCCGGCAAGCGTCCTGGCCTCCATTTCGTTGAGCTGCAGTACGTCCACAGCCTGCACCCACGCCTGCCAGTCCGCAGGCCGGTTGTAAAATCGTTTGCCTTCCTTGTTGATTCCAAGAGCGTGCGAATGGAAGTCGAGATAAATTCTGGCCGTTGAGGTCCGGCGAAACTGCTGTAATCCGGCGAGCTGAACATCGCTGCCTGTAATCAAATTCACAATCACGGCATCGCATTCACTCAGCAGGCTCAACTGTTCAAATTCAAGCGCCGGCATTGCGGCGGTGGTCACCTCTTCGCGCTGCTGCGGCCCGGTGTAGGTCAGCCGTACAGCAGTATTCTCCTGTTCGCTGCGAAACAGTCCGCCGGCATTCACGTTTTCGTGGCGTGACAGGACTTGCAACAGCTCATCGTACAAATCATAGCCCGCAAAGCAGACGGGAAGGACTTCATCTTCCGGTCCCAGCAGATTGGCGAGATAGGAGACCGTAAAAAACAAGCCACCGATGCTATAGTTGTCCGGTCCTCGCCACGGGAAAATGTGGTCACGGATAAAAGTGCCGACAACGCCGATTTTCATAGAGCTGATCCGCCGGTGGTGCGGGGCTGTGGGCAGCGATCGAATGAAACCCGGCTCAACCTGTGTAAGGCAAAGCAGGGCCTGCCCGGTTTGCGGTAGAAAAGCAGGGAGTGTTTAGATGCGACAACCATTTCGCTTAAAATCCGCGAGTTTTTTTTGCAGGCCTGTATCGTTCAAGGCCAGAATTTGTGTTGCCAGGACAGCGGCGTTCGCAGCACCGGCCGTACCGATAGCCACCGTTGCGACCGGCACGCCGGTCGGCATCTGCACAATCGAGTACAGGGCATCGACGCCACTGAGGTGCGAACCCGGCATGGGCACCCCGATCACAGGCAGCGTGGTCCGTGAGGCGATAATACCGGCAAGATGCGCGGCCATTCCCGCAACTGCGATAATGACCTTGAAACCCTTGTTGGCCGCCCCGGAAGCAAAGGCTTCGACCTCATCCGGATTTCTGTGCGCCGACAGGATCAATTCGTCGTAGGCGACGCCGAAATAGTCGAAGTACTTTTTGCACTGCACAGTCGCCGCTTTGTCCGATTTGCTGCCCATGACGACAGCTACCTGGCATGTCGGGGATGTCATTCACCTCTCCTATGGCCGTCTTTCGAACGCAAAATATCTGCGTTGGTCTTAAACGTACGCGCCATGATGTCTAATTGGCGCAATAAAGGTTCTTTGCTGCCGGCCGGAAACCACACAGCGATGTCAATCATATATATCCGGCGCGTATCCGCGTCATAAAAGGCATAAGTTCTGAACGGACCGCCGGTGGCTTTGGCCAGGTCCTCTTCGTTGACCCAAAGCCCGTCGATCCGGATGGCCTCACGGTTTCCGAACCCGACCCTGGAAACCTGTCGATAGTTTTCCTTGTCGTTCTCGTATACCTTGTCACCCTTGTAGAACTTGCGCGTCAGAAAATTGCGTCGCTCCAGCACCCATTTCTCCTCGGGAACCCCCACATTCTCACTCTCGACCCAGTTGACAAACAGCCAGCGTTCTCGTCCTGGCAGACTTCGGCGCAGCATGACAAAATTCTGATCCGGCCGCTCGATATTGACAAAATAATCGTGCTGAATTCTTATGGTCCAACCGTACTTCTTCAACATATCGGCGCTCAAGTCCTTTTGCTCGCGCGTCTGGAACATCTTTTTCGAGGTTTCCTCCACGAGTTTGTCGTAAAACAGCGAATAGAGGTAAGTTTGGTTGCTGACAAGGTTTTCCCTGAGTTGCTCCACGCTCGTCCCCGCGATCACAAGCAGTTTCTGGTCTCTTGCCCAAGGGTCTTCCTTCGGAAAAACAAATGCCGAGCCATCACGAACCCGCGCCTTTACCGGCTCGGAGAGGATATTGCCCACCTTGCTATTGATTTCTCCCTCTGAGTCGATGAGCCCGACCAAAACCAGGTTCTTTCGGGTCGCAACGTCCTTGAACTTGTCTGGGGCGATCCATTTGAGGCCAAATAGCTGCTCTTCTCCCGGGGTGTGAAGAGTGCGCTGAAATGTGGCCCGTAGCGGGTTCTCCAGAGCCTGCCAGGTCGGCTCGTCAGCTACGATGAATACCGCGGTGCCCTCGCCGTAACTTTGCGGCTTGCGGTTGCACCCCGCAGCCAGGCCTACGAAAAGAAGTGCCCACACAAGATATTTCAGCTTCGCTTTAGACATGGTCGTTTCCAAACGGTTTAAATGTTCCTCCCCGGTCTGATGCAGTATAGAACCGAAGAACCCTTACCCGGATCGAGACGCTTGCGGAAGCTCGCATTTGCGACCGCCAGGGTCGCCAGCAAGCCCGCACGAACCGAGCCGGGCAGCAACCAGATGGGGGATCGCTGCTCCATCCGGACTTTGAGTGCCTCACTTAAAATGCAATTGTAGAACGCGTCCAAAACCATCTGATGTGTGTCGACGAGCGCCAGTCCGGCAGCATCGCAGAGCCTCTCCATATCAGCCTGTCTGAAATGGTGAAAATGCCTCGGGGCATCGAGTGCGACCCAATTTTCGCGGTAGAACCGAAAATCCAGACTGGCGATATTGGGCACGGCGACAAGAAGCAGGCCATCCGGTTTTAGCAGAGCGGCTGCCTTGCGCAGGGCGTCAGCCGGGCCGTACAAATGCTCCAACACGTGCCAAAGCGTAATGACATCGCAGCTCGAATCGGGCAGGCTGCACGCCTGCAGGTCGCTGGTTTCAACATTCAAACCATAAGCAGACCCGGCAAACGCAGCCGCGGCCTCGTCTTTTTCGATACCCGCCACTTCCCATCCGTGTCTCTGCATTTCATCCAGAAACTCGCCGGTACCGCAACCCACATCCAGCAGCCGGCCGCTCGCTTGCCATTGTTCGATCTTTCTTCTCTTGTTGCGCACCGCACGCGAACGGACCATAGCGTAGAGCGCATCCCAAAGCGACCGCCCCTCTTTCCGCGACAGAAACGGCTGGTACGCTTCGTCCCCATAGTAGGCGCCGATGCTGCCGGGACAGGGGCGCGGATTCAGAAAAACAAATTCGCAGGCGCCGCATGCGACAAGACTGAACTGGTATCCTTTTTCCGGTTTAAAACGGTCAGGTACCCGAAGATATTTCCGGTACTCAGCGTGGCCGCATACAGGACAGGCGACGGTTTCCGTTTGCGCCGCCTGAGTTGCCGAGGTTAAAGAACCGGTGCCATCCATCATTGCAGTCCTAACTCGCCAACCCTTGTTTTCCGCCGGACGAAGTATTGGAAAACGATGGAACCGCGATAAAGTTTCCGCAGAATTTCGGGGTCCGGCGCGCAGCGCAATTTCTGCACGGCAGACCGCTTTCGCAGGGTGGCGGGAAGACGCAACAAGACCGCCCCAAAGGCTGCGACCACGGCCCGCACCCGGCGCAGGTCGAACCGGAGCAGGGAAAAGACAACGGTGACAGCTTCCAGCAATAGTCGCACCGGCAGCACCCAGAGCAGGGTCTTTGCCGAGTAGTTTTTCAGCAGCATGATGACGCTGTTTCGATGGTTCAGATACATCTTAAGAAACGAATCTGCAGCGAGTGTGGAGCCCGAGCTGTGCAGGACGACTGACGCGGGTTCCGAAACCACCCGCAAGCCGGCCAGATGGAATCGCCAGTTCAGATCGATCTCCTCCATGTGTGCGAAGAAATCCTCGTCGAAAACGCCGACGCGTTGCAAAGCGCTGCGCCTGACCAGCAACGCGGTCCCCGACGCCCAAAAAATGTCGCGGCTTACATCGTACTGGTGCGCGTCCTTCTCCAGAGAAAAAAAGATGCGTCCCAATGCGAACGGGAAGCCAAAAACATCCATCAGGCCGCCGGCGGCGCCGGAATAATCGAAGAACCCGGAACTTCCGTGAGCCAAAAGTTTCGGCTGAACTGCGGCTATACGCTCATCGCTGCACATGCGCTGCACCAGAGGGGCGAGCCAGTCGGGAGCGAAGGTCGTATCATTGTTCAGGAAAAGCACCAGCTCCCCGGTCGAAACCGCGAAACCGGCGTTGCACCCGCCGGCGTATCCTGTGTTCACCGGGTTGCGCACGACCCTCACCGTGTCGAACTCGGCTTCGAGGCCGTCGGTGCTCTTGTCGGTCGACGCGTTGTCAACGACAATCACTTCCATGTGCGGGTAGGTCGTCGCCACCAGCGCCGCGAGATTGGCTCTCAGTATCTCACGGCCGTTGAAATGTGGAATGACAACCGAAACCAACGGATATTCAGCCATACGGTTTGCAGGTTGCCGTTATTCCCCGTTGCTGGCCCCTTGCGGCCGGTTTGCATTTGCGCTGTCAATTTTCGCCAGTGCCTTCAAGTCCTGCAAACGCTTCCGTGCAGCCTGATCGTTTGGCTTGGCCTCGACCCACTTTTCGAGAAGATCGATGGCCTTATCGTACTGTCTGGTTTCGGCGTAATAACCGACGAGCCAAAGCTGTGGCTGCGACGAGTTGGGGTCCTCCTGCGCAGCCGCCAGAACCAGGGACTCAGCCTTCGCATCTTTGTGCAGCTCGCGCCGGAAAAACTCGGCCATCATAACCTTGTCCATGGTCTGCATCGGATACTTCTCCAGGATGTCATCCAGGCGGCGCTCCAGCTCCTGCGGCCGTCCCGCATCGGCATACATGCGGCCGATACTCAGAGAAAGCTGGTAGTCGCGCAGAGGAATCACCGACTCCGGCATGACTTCTTCCATCTTGTCCAGCACCGCCAGCGCCTTGCTCTTGTCTTTCTCTGTGAAGAGGTAGTAGTTGGTCAACCGCAGGAAAGCCGAACGATAGTTTTGCAACAGCCCCTTGATGTTCCTGTTCAGGTAAACTTTCGGGTTGTTGAGATTCCGGTACTGGAATTTCTCGAAAAGATTTTCGTGAATACGCTGTTGCGACAGGAAATCTACCGGACCGGGATATGGCATGACCTTGAATGCCAGCCCATCCATGCGCAGGAAATTTCTATTCTCCTTGCTGCGCTGCCGCCGATTGTCAAGGCCCAGCATGTTGCTGCCGGCCACGGTGACGGCAAAATAGATCGGCCGCTTAAACTTGTTAGCTGCAATGATTTTCAGCACCATGATATCCTGTACAAGAATAACCGGGTGCCCCTGAATGACCTGAGTATTTTTCAGCGTGAAAGTCAGCGCCGGGTTAGCTGGCACATCCTCCGGCTTCAGACCGGAGTTGTCCCTGGTTCTTGCCAGTTCATCCAGAATAACCTGCCGCCACACGGGAATTCGGATGGGCTTGGGCTTGTCCCACAGCCGGGCCTGCAGCTTATC
>CAZTNL010000033.1:5505-12187 GCA_964614885.1 uncultured Calditrichaceae bacterium
ACACGGGAATTCGGATGGGCTTGGGCTTGTCCCACAGCCGGGCCTGCAGCTTATCTATCTCGGCATCTTTGTAGCGAATCGGGACCTTCGGTTCCTCGTCGCGCAACTGCTTGATATACCACGGCGTGTTGAGCAGGCTCAGGTTGACGATGCGCACGTCTGTCCGGATGCCGTAGACGTACTGCAGAAACCAGAGCGGAAAGGTGTCGTTGTCGCCATTTGTGAACAGAATAGCGTCCTTTTCGCAACTCTGGAGAATGTTGTACGAATAGTCGTAGGCGACGTAGTTGCCCGAGCGGTCATGGTCGAGGTGATTATGGCTGTAAAGATTGACCGGCACGGCGAAAAGCAGGATTGCGACCATGCCAAAGGCGCCGATGCGCTGCAGGAGCCGGTTCTCTTTTATGCTTTGGAACGTCAGATCGAGCATCGCGCTCGCCCCCAATCCCATCCAGAGAGCGAAGGCAAAGAACGACCCCACGTAGGCATAATCACGTTCACGCGGCTGCGGATCCTCCTGGTTGAGGTAGATGGTGATGGCGATACCGGTCATGATAAACAGCACCATAATTGCTGAGGCCCATTTCCAATCACGCCGAAAGTGATAGACCATGCCTATCAGACCGATGAAAAATGGCAATCCCATCAGGCCACGCAACGAAATCGTCTCAGCGATGTACCGGTCCGGACCGATCGTATTTCCCTCTCCGATGAACTGCCAGCCGAAATACCGAATATACATCTTCTTGATTTGGTAGTCCCACATCGGTGCACGACGGGTTGTAATCGGAATATCACCATACTGCTCGCGGTTGAGATAGCTCACCAGCTTGGCCGGGGTATCGGGATGGTTTTCGTTGATCGCAGGCCTCAACCCGGAACGCACATAGAGTGTAGAATAGGTCGAATAGCCGACGGCCACCAACATGATCCCCATCAGCAGCGTATTGAACACGCGCTTGTTCTCCCGCGCCGACCAGACGATGCCCCCGAGGAGGGCCAGAACCAGGACGCACAGCGCCGTGAACGAGTAGTTGCTCAGAACCCAGGGGATCCCCTTCACCATCACCGGATAGATCATGCCGAAAGCCGCGGCGGCGCCGGCGCTCCAGAGAAGAAAGGTGTTTACGTCCTGCTTGCCCTTTCGAAAAAAGAAGATGAGAAAGAGCGTCGGGATAGCGAGAATATTCAACAAGTGCACGCCCGTGGCAAGACCGATGAGGTAGGCGATCAGAAGCAGAATTCTGTCGCTGCTCCGTTCGTCCGCGCGTTCGACCCAGACGAGAATAAGCCAGACGATGATCGACGTGAAAAACATCGACCCGGCATACACTTCGGCTTCAACGGCGTTAAACCAGAAGGAATCGGTAAACGCGAAGCCCAGGGCCCCAACCACGCCGCCGACGTACATGGTCAGTCGCTCTTCAAAATTTTCAGGCAGGCCACGCCAGGAGCGCAGAAGCCGCACGATGATCAGATAGGCGAACATCACGGTCAGCGCGCTGACCAGAACGGAGATCATGTTCACGCGAAGGCCGATATCCTGGACAAACGGAACCATCGAGAAGACCCGACCGAGGAGAATGAAAAGCGGCGCGCCAGGCGGGTGCGGCACTCCCATGATGTAGGAGCAGGTGATGAATTCACCGCAATCCCAGTAGGAAGTTGTCGGCGCAACCGTGGCGTGATACACCAAGAAAGCGATACCAAAAACCACCGCCGCAATAATTCGATTCAGTTTACGATGTTCCATGAAAAATTAGCCTCCCCGTAAAGTGGCACTTGCAATTGAGCGCGGTGCGTCCGGATGTATCCAATCCCGTCCGGCGCCGCTGACCTTTTTACCCTGCTTGAACCTGCAACCTCCAACTTAAAACATTACCCGACCCGAGACAGTTCAAACTTTTCACGATAATTCTTAAAAAAATGTGTCCTGAGCGTAAGTCCTTTCAGCGTCATACCCTTTGGCGGCTGCTTTGCCAGCTCAAAGGCGTCCTCCCTTGCCTGCAGGAGCAATTCGCTGTCCCGTACAATGTCGGCGATGCGAAGTTGCGGCATACCGCTCTGACGCGTGCCGAAAAATTCTCCTGGCCCACGAAGCTTCAAGTCGACTTCGGCGATTCTGAAGCCATCGTTCGTTGCCGCCATCGTGTCCAGCCTTGTTCGCGCCTCCGCCGAAATCGGAAATTTCGCGATCAGAAAACAGAACGATGCTTTTCGTCCACGTCCGACACGACCGCGAAGCTGGTGTAATTGCGGCAGGCCGAAGCGCTCGGCATTCTCCACCACCATAATCGTCGCGTTCGGCACATCGACGCCAACTTCGACCACGGTGGTGCTGACGAGCACGTGTATCTTTCCCGACTTAAACGCGGCCATTACAGCTTCCTTTTCGCTGCTGGTCATCCGGCCGTGGAGCAGCCCGACTTCATAGTCCCGGAAAAAGTCGTTCTTCAGCTTTTCGTAGTTGTCAAGCGCAGCCTGCAAGTCCACCTTTTCCGACTCCTCTATGAGCGGGAAAACGATGTACGCCTGCTCGCCGCCGGCGATATGCTGCTTGACGAACTGGTAGATGTCGTTCCGTCTTCTGTCGCTGCGCCAGGCAGTCTTGACCGGCTGGCGTCCCGGCGGCAGCTCATCGATGATGGACACATCGAGATCCCCGTACAATGTCAGCGACAGCGTGCGCGGGATCGGAGTAGCCGTCATCACCAAAACATCGGGCCAGGTCCCCTTCTGCTGCAAAGCAGCGCGCTGCACCACACCAAACCGGTGTTGTTCATCTATAATCGCCAGCCCGAGACGATGGTACTCGACGCCTGCCTGAATAAGCGCGTGCGTTCCGACGATGATCGGCGCATCGCCGCTTTCGATCGATGCCAGCACCGCTTCCCGCTCTTTGCTGCTCTGTGCGCCAACCAGCAACGCGACATGGATGCCGAGGCCCTCCAGAAGCTGCCGGATGCTGATATAGTGCTGCTCGGCCAGAATTTCGGTCGGCGCCATCAGGGCCGATTGATACCCGTTCTCGATCGCCATCATGATGGCAATGAGCGCCACAATGGTTTTTCCGGAGCCGACATCTCCCTGCACCAGCCGGTTCATCGTCCGCGGGCTCTTCATGTCCTCGCGGATTTCGCGCAGCACCCGTTTTTGTGCCGCGGTCAGTTCGTACGGCAGCGATTCAATGAGACGCCTTGTCCGCTCCCCGACCTTCATAAAGCCGATTCCCGGTCGCTCCGCAGCAAAACGCTTCTTTCTGTAGGCAAGCATCAGTTCGAGATAGAATAGCTCATCGAACTTCAATCGCTTCCGTGCGGCCGCCAGAGACGGCCGGTCGTCCGGGAAATGCACCTGTTCTATCGCTGTTCTCAGTCCCGGCAGCTCCCTGCGGTCGAGAAGGTCCTGCGGCAGAATTTCCTGCAGGCCACGGGAATAGGCCGCAATCGCCTGCTTCATCGCACGACGAAAGCCGCGGCTGTCCATGCCTACCTTGCCCAGCGCCTCGCTGGACGGGTACAGCGGAATGATTCTGCCGGTGTTGAGAAAATCCTTGTCGCTCCCCTCGCCTAACCGGTCGAAATCCGGATGCACCATCTGGAAATCCTGCCCAAAGCGGCCGACCTTGCCGCTGACTGCCAGGGTTTCATCTTTCTTGAAAACCCGGGCCCAATAGTGAGCACTGTTAAACCAGACACAGTTGAGGTAGCCCGTTCCGTCGAACAGGACCAGCACAAAACGTTTGCGCCGCCCCTGCTTAATGCCAAAGAATTGCGCCTTCCCCACCACGGTCACCAACTCGTCTTCCCTGAGATCCTTGATACGGGTAATGTGGCTCCTGTCGAGGTAGCGGCGTGGAAAGTAGTAAAACAGATCGGCAATGCTCGCGACACCGGCGTCCTGCAACACAGCCGCCTTACGCGGGCCGATTCCTTTCAACTCAGATACCGGAATCTGAAGGGTGTCAATAGTTGCATTCGCCACGAGCTTCCTGGGCTGTGCCTCTTCAGCGGCTGTAGCGGACCACGTACTCGATGGCCGTCTCCGCATTCGCTGCGATCCCTGCAACAAACTCGATGGTGTGAGCATCCCTTTTCCTGAAATCCTGCGACTTCCGAAGGATTTTCCAGTCTTTGCCGAGGTGCTCCACGACAACAACTTCCACCGCATCATCCTTGTGGTTGCGCAGTTTGATTTGCCAGCGTTCCTCCCAGCCTTGCTTGCCGATCGCGCGGCGTTCCATTTGCGTGCGTTCGCCGACGATGTCAAAGGCATCGCCAACCTGTATGCGGGCCAGCTCTTCTTTCGGCGTATGCTTCATCAAATCCTCGCCGATAAAGACAAGCGACCGGTCGCTATCGAGTTTGTAGACCCGAATCTTGCCTGCCGGCAGCGGCATACCGAGGCCGGACGCCTTATCATTGCGAAACTCGAGGTCGACCCGCACTTTCTTTGGGTGCCTCTGGCCGTCGAATACGTAGCGTTTCTTCAGAGGGACATCGGCCGGCTGAAAAAGCGAAAGTTGCTTTACCTGATTGTTGGTGACAGTCGAACGGCGCTGGAGCGTGTAGATGTGGTACTCGAAAAAGCTCTTTTGCTGAAACCCGGCAGAAGTGGCTTCCGCCAACGTCGACCGTTTCCCCAGATATTGAACAGGCAGCGTCGTCTCAGCCATGTGGACATCGCCGGCAACCAGCTTCAATTTCGCCGAGTTGTAGGCAGCGCCCGACTTGTTGTCGATCGAAACCCAGGCGCTGAGCTTGGCTCGAGTATCTCCCTTTTCCGCGACGGCAATGTACTCCGCGTGCCACTGAATTCCATGAGTCAAATAGCCCACTTCAGCCTGCAGTTCGCCGCGCGTCTGCGAGTCTATCTGCCAAATCAACGTCGGCCGGGTGAACAGGCCGGCCGGCAACGCCGGAAAAGACATATCCTTCACCGCTTCGCGCCGGATAATCTTTATCCCGCCGGAATCGTCCCGAAGCACGATATCGCCGCCCGAGGCGCTTTGCAGCGTGCCGGTGTGGGCGCCGTCCGCCAGCTGCAGCGTCACTTTGCGGTCGATGTACTTCTGCAGAATCTTGCCGGCATTTACAAGGTCGTACTCGTAGTTCTGCTCAAGAAGGGTGACCTTGTCCGGGTCGGAAGCCGGGGTGAAATAAACGGAGGTAGGGTCAAGGCGCGCCGCAACGTCTGTGTACCGGATCTCGGAGCGGCCCTTTTCAACGCGCACACGGCGCACATCCTGGACGAGTGCGAGGTCGTTGTTGTAAACCGTCAGGGAGACACTGCTTTCCTGCCCGAAAACGGCCTGAGCTGCCGTGCAGCAAAAAGTGCACAGCAGCCAAATCGTGGTGTAAGCCTTCAACTCCTCTCTCCCTTAAATGTAGCCGGCGTTCGCGCCTCGCTCAAGCCTCAAGACTTTCCAAGTGCACTCTCAGTTTGGCGAGATCGGACTCGTAGGCCACCTTCTTCTGCTTTTCGCGCTCAACGATCTTCTCGGGTGCTTTGTTCAGGAAGTCGGAACTCTGCAATTTGGTATTCAGAGATTCGAGCTGCTTTTCTATCTTTCCTATCTCCTTCGCCAGCCGGGTCCTCTCGATGTCAAAATCGATGAGTCCCTCCAGAGGGACAAATATTTCTGTCTGCTGGACGATGGCACTTGCCGCTTTTTTCGGCCGCTCGGCCCCGGAGCGGAACTCGAGCTGGTCCACCTTGGCCAGATGGGTCAAATAGGCTTTGTTCGAAAGGATGAGATCTTTTTTCAGGCCCGAGCTGGATCCGTTCGAAATAATGACCTGCGCCTGCTTGTTTGGCGCCACATTCATCTCGCCGCGGATGTTCCGGATGGCGCCAATAAGATTCTGGAAAACCTCGATGTCTTTCTCCGCCCGGTCGTCGACAAATTGTCTCTGCTCAGTCGGCCAGGTGGATATCATCACGCTTTCGGCATCGGAATCGCGGCGAATCTTGAGCCACAACTCTTCGGTGATGAACGGCACAAAAGGATGCAACAACTGTAAGACGCCTTTCATGACGTAGGTGGCGACGCCAAGCGTGACCCGCTTTTGCCGCTCGTTTTCCTTTGCATAAAGCCGCGGCTTGATCAGTTCGAGGTACCAGTCGCAGTATTCCCGCCAGAAGAAATTGTAGAGCGTCTCGGCGGTTTCATGCAGTTTGAAGTGCTCGATACTGCGGGTGACACGCGTAATGCTCTTTTGAAAACGGCTGAGGATCCAGCGGTCCGAGAGATCCAGCGCCCCCTCTTCAAGTGCTGTCTTGATGAACTCCTGATTCGCACTCTCGATGTCCACCTCCTCGAGATTCATCCAGAGAAAGCGAAAGGCATTCCAGATTTTGTTCGAAAAATTACGCCCGATCTCGAAATCGTTGACCGCCAGATTGATGTCCTGTCCTTCCGACGACAGTTCGAGCAGTGAAAATCGGACTGCGTCGGCACTGAATTTGTCGACCATTTCCAGCGGGTCGATTCCATTCCCGAGCGACTTGCTCATCTTCCGTCCCTTGTCGTCGCGGATGATACCGTTGAAATAGACGTCGGTGAATGGGATTTCGCCCATGAATTCCAGCCCAATCATGACCATTCTGGCAACCCAGAAGAAAATGATGTCCGGCCCGGTGACCAGCGCATCGGTCGGATAGAAGTACTTCAGATCTTCGG
>CAZTNL010000034.1:0-6113 GCA_964614885.1 uncultured Calditrichaceae bacterium
TCAACCTCTACAAAGTCAAGAGTCGTTTCAAGGGGTTGCTGTTCATTTTCGCCATTCTCATGATCATGCTCCTTTTGCTCTACAATTACCGCATCGTTGGCCAGTTGCGCGCGGAGTCGAGACAGGTTTTGCTCTTCTATGCCAAACTGTACGCCTCAGCCGCTTCCGAACAATCGAACTCGAACCTGAATTTTATCTTTGAACAGATCATTCTCCGGACCGACTTTCCCATCGTCCTCACCGATGCGGACGGTAATCCGAACGCCTGGCAGGGCATATCGGTCGCGCCAGACGATCGCTCGGCCAAAGCGCTCGAACGAGTCCGCGGCATGCTGCGCGTCATGAGGCGGGATGCGGAGCCCATCCCCTTGAAATACCAGGACCTCACCATCGGTTACCTCTACTACGGGGATTCGCGGCTGATCAAACAGTTGCAGTTGCTGCCGTACGTCGGCATCGCGGTGGTCGGCCTCTTTATTCTGATCGGTTTTCTGGGACTGCGCAGTATCCAGCGCGGCGAGCAGCAGTTCATCTGGGTCGGCATGTCAAAGGAAACCGCGCACCAGCTCGCCACGCCGCTCTCCTCGCTCATGGGATGGCTGGAGTTGCTGAAACCGAAGATGCCCGATCCGGACGCGAAAACCGCTTTGAACGAAATGGGCAAAGACATTGAGCGTCTCAACAAGATTACCGCGAGGTTTTCCCAGATCGGCTCAAAAACAGACCTGAAAGAAACGCGCATTAAGAACACGCTTGACGATGTCGTCGAGTACTTCGAGCGCAGGCTGCCGCAATGGGGCAAGAAAGTGACGATTGAACGCTATCTCGAACTGGACCCGACCGTGCCAATCAACCGGGATCTGTTCGAGTGGGTCATCGAGAACCTGCTCAAGAATTCGCTCGATGCGCTCAAAAAGGACAGCGGCACAATCGAGGTGCGCCTCGGAGAAATCAACAACGGCCGCCACAGGATTTTTATCGATATTGCCGACAACGGGCAAGGCATCGAGGCATCGAAAAAAAAGGACGTCTTCAAACCCGGCTACAGCACCAAGAAGCGCGGCTGGGGGTTGGGCCTGAGCCTGGCCAAGCGAATTATCGAAGACTACCACGGCGGCAAGCTGCTGGTGAAAGAGTCAAAGCCGGACAAAGGGACAACCATGCGAATCCTGCTCTGAGCGGCAGCGCCGTGGCTGCGGGTAAGCGCCGCCACAAACGATCCAAATCGATTTACATTTTCGGAGGGACCTCATCATGCCAGACTTCCCATTTGAAACCACGCTGCTGATTTCAGCCGGCCTGATCTCCCTGGTGTTATCGGGCGGCACGCTCTTTTTTCTGCTGGCCAACCGGGTGCGCAGAACGTTCAAACGCGTGCGCCTTCAGCAGGTGAAGCACATCAGTATTCCACAGAATGTTTTCCGATTTGTGACCACCATCCTTTGGTTGACCGCCTCTCTGGCTGTATTGTTTACGGCCGCCTTCGTGCAGTCCTTCCAGACCTTCACCAAAGAGGAACTTGTGGCCGAAGTAAAATGCGCGCCGTTACGGGATGCGCCCGGCTCGATGCTGATGCAGCTCACCCCATTTCTGCAGGGCGAAAAGCTCAAAACTCAGGGATTCGTGCTCCAGGGAGACCAGTGGGCGCTGGAAGGCAATGTCTTGAAATGGGATAGCTGGCTCAACTTCGCCGGCCTGCATACGATGTACAAGCTGACCCGCGTCCGTGGCAGGCACCTGAACATCGAGGACGAACGCGCAGCCGCGAGCAGCGCCTACAGCCTGGCGGAAGAGGAAAACGTTTCAGGCTGGCAGTGGCTCTACAAATATGGCTACCGCTTGCGGTTTGTCGACTCTGTGTACGGCAATACGGTCTATACTTATCCTTCGGAGGAAGACGTCTTCCAGGTGTTCGTGACCACGTCAGGTTTTATCGTACGGGTGAAGGACGAGGAATCTTGACCCTGACAGAAATCCAAATGTAATTCTGACAGCCTCTGCGACCTGCCAGAATATCTTTCCGCACTTGCTTATCCCAGCAGGTGCCAGAGCTGTGCCACTACAAAACACATGCCCAGCCCCATACCCACCGGCAGCAGGGTTGCAACGGCCGTCCACTTCAGGCTGCCCGTTTCCTTGTAAATCGTATAGATGGTTGTCGAGCACGGGTTGTGCACCAGGCTGAACAGCATGAGATTGACCGCGGTCAAGAGCGTCCAGCCGCCGGCGGCAAAGACGTGCTGGTACGCTGCCAGCTTGTCCAGCTCGAACATCACGCCAGCCCCGGCCCCGAAACCGGTCAGCTTCGCGCTGAGGACGGTAAGCATCAAAATCGTTGGAATGACGATCTCGTTGGCCGGAATGGCGATAATGTACGCCAGCAGGATGACGCCGTTGAGACCGATAAACAGACCGAAGGGATTCAGGAAGTTAATGATGTGCTCTGCGATGCTCAGCTCGCCGACACTGATGTTCGAAAGCAGCCAGATCACGGCGCCGGCCGGCACCGCGAACACGACCGCTCGCCAGAGGACAAAGAGTGTGCGGTCGATCAGCGACGTGTAGAGCGTCTGCAAAATACGCGGCGGCCGGTAAGGAGGCAACTCCAGGCTGAACGCAGAAACCTCGCCCCGCAAGACGGTCCGGGATAGCACCCAGGAGGTGACAAAGGTGAGAATCACCCCGAGCAGGGCCACGGAAACGACCGCTGCAGCCGAGACGAGCCCGGCCAGGGCCGCCGGCGCAAGCGCGCCGATGAAAAGGGTGGCGATGAGAATCTGGGTTGGCCAGCGACCGTTGCAGAGCGAAAAGTTGTTGGTGATAATCGCGATCAAGCGCTCGCGTGGGCTGTCGATAATGCGGGCGGCAATCACACCCGCGGCATTGCAACCGTACCCCATCGCCATCGACAGGGCCTGCTTGCCGTGCGCCCCGCTGCGACGAAAGAGATTGTCTAGGTTGAAGGCAACGCGCGGCAAATAACCGAAATCCTCGAGGATGGTAAAAAGCGGGAAGAAAATGGCCATGGGCGGCAGCATCACGCTGATCACCCACGCCATGGACAGATAAACCCCGTCGATGAGCAAACCGTCGAGCCACCAGGGCAAGGAAGCGCTGGCCGCAAGCTGCTTCAGCCAGGGATGCGCCGAGTCGATCAGCAGATTTGCCAGCATTCCTGACGGCACATTGGCTCCCGAAATCGTGATCCAGAAAACGAGCGTCAGCATGAGCAGCATCAGCGGAAAGCCGAAAAGCCGGCTGGTGAGCAATTCATCCAGACGTCGCTCCCAGGTCAGACGCGGCTTATCGCCAGCCCGCGTAAGCACTTTGTCGGTTATTTCCGCAGCATCCTGGTAAATGGCCTCGAGCAAAGCGTCGTGTAAGTGATCTCCGACCTCCCAGCGCAGGCTGGAAGCTTCATCGAGAATGGGTTGGAAGGACGTTTCCTCACTGCTCATCAAGCACACTCCTGATTATGGCCCGGCCGGTTAGGCGGCGCCCGTCATGTCCATGTTCATACTCAGCTTCTGCATCGCATCGCCGTCGGGTTCGTGACTGCCAAGCTGCTTGAGTTCCCCGCTCTTCACGGCGTCGATAATGCGAACATCGCCTTCCAGAAGGCGCAGCGCTACCCAGCGCGCGTTTCCCAGGCCGGGGAATCGCGCCGAGAGTTGCTCCGCAAGCCGGTTAACCGCTCGCTTCAGCTCAGAGGTACCAGCCTTGATTCGATGCGGCTTGCAGACAAAACGGCCCGTTGCGACTTCGTGAATCGCCTGCAACAGCGCGTCGACGCCCTCACCCTGCCGCGCACTCGCCGGCACGACTGGAACGCCCAACTCGCGCGCCAGTTGACGATCGTCTATCTCGATCTGATGACGTCGCGCCTCGTCCATCAGGTTAAGGCAAACCACGGCGCGGTCGGTGATCTCCAGAACCTGCAAACCCAGGTTCAGGTTACGTTCGAGCCGGGAAGCATCCATCACCACCACCGTGACATCGGGACGGCCAAAAAGAATAAAATTGCGCGCCACCTCCTCGTCGGCACTGGCTGAGAGCAACGAGTAGGTGCCGGGCAGATCCACTATTTTGTAGCGTGTATCCGCGTAGGAGAAACCGCCCTCCGCGCGTGTAACCGTTTTCCCCGGCCAGTTGCCGGTGTGCTGGCGCAAACCGGTGAGCGCGTTGAACACGGTGCTCTTGCCGGTGTTGGGGTTTCCGGCCAGGGCCACCACGAAATCGCTCTCCTCCATGTTGACCCCGAGCCTCTTCAGATTGGCCGCATTGTGTGCCGGACAGGTTGCACAGTTGGCCGGTTGGTTTTCGCTCATCAGGCGGCACTCCTCAAACGTTTGATGCGAATCAAATCTGCTTGTGCTTTACGCAGGGCAATGGTCGCACCGCGGATCTCGTAGGCAGTCGGATCGCCGCCGGCGCTGCGCATTTGTGTGGAAATCACCGTGCCCGGGATGACTCCGAGGTCAAGAAGCCGGCGGCGTTGCTGTCCGCGGCAATTTCCAGAAATGCCCACGACCTCGCCACGCTCCCCCGTCCCCAGGCCGGAGAGCCGCTCATGTGTTTCGGCCACCTGTTTTTTCTCCTGCGCCCGCTCTACGGTGATGTTGGCTGCTACCACAGGGGCGAGTTTGACTTCGTCACCACCGGCAATAAAAGTAAGGTACTGCGGAGTCTTTTCCAGAAGACGTATCACGAGGCCGGGGCTAAGATTCTCTGCCACGAGCTGCGCGTAAACCGCGGCTGGCTCGTCCTCGATGTGAACGATGCGCGCAACATCGTCAATCTCCAAATCGGTTAGTGGTTGCCCCTTTTTCGGCGGCAACTCGCCTGTCGCAGTCGGAATCGGGTCGCCATGTGGATCGTGGCTTGGGTTGCCAATGGCTGCCGCGAGCGCATCGGTCTGCTCCCGCGACATGCCGTGCTCCAGCCTTTCAGCCCGCTTGTGCCACTCGGTTTGCTCCAGACCCGTCTCATCTGCAAGATAGCGCTCCCAGAGCCTGTGAACGCGTATGACCCGCAGCGCCTCCTTGCGCCCATCCGGAGTTAGCAGGAAAGCATCGGAATGGGCCTTGACCAGGGCGAGCGCTTCCAGCCGCCCCAGCAGGCGGGCGGTTTCGTCCCGGCTTATCGAAAGCGCACCGGACAGCGCGTTCAGCGTGCCCGGCATCCCGTTGTACTCGTAATCGTACAAATGCTTGAGCGCATCCTCAACCAGCACCCGGCGGGTACTGGCCCGGCCACGCCGCCATTTCCAGAATTGCCCGGCCTGAGGCCAGAAAAAAAACAGCAACAACCCACCGGCGCAGGCTGCAGCCACCAGAGAGAGTAAAGGCACCATCATGGTTACACCTCCGGTTCTTCGTAGTTGTTAAAATGACCGTTATTCCTGCCACAGAAACACGGTCCTGGAAAACTTGATTGAAACTGCTTGAACATCTGAGTTAAAACTCCACCGAAATAAAGATCTCGTTCGTCAGGGTCTCGCTGAGATGGTGCTCAACGCCGTTGATCCGGACGTGCAGCGGTCCGCCAAAGGGGGCCTTGGTCAGCACCTCCAGTTCGCTTTGCGGGTAAATGCCGATGCTCCCAAGGTAGCGCAACATCTCCGGATCCCGGTCGCTCACCTGTCGCACGTGAACCATTCTGCCGGAACAAGCCAGGGTGAGCGGCTGCAGTTGCAGCTCGGGCAGCGCACCATCTTTGGTCGGAATCGGAGCACCATGCGGGTCGAATTCAGGATCTCCCAGAATCCGCGCCATCTTCTCCTCAAATTCCTCTGAAATATGGTGCTCGAGATTCTCCGCCTCTGCGTGCACTTTATCCCAGGAGTAACCGAGCGCTTCGGCCAAATAGAGTTCCAGCAGACGGTGATGCCTGATGATTTCCAGAGCCACCTTGCGGCCGGCCTCCGTCAGAACCACACCGTAATAAGGTTTGTAGCGAATCAGCTTGAGGTCGGACAATTTCTTGACCATGCCCGTCACTGAGGCCTGAGAAACATTGAGCCGATCGGCAATCGCGGTCGTGCTGACCGGCTTGCCGCTTCGTCCCAACTTGAAGATGATTTTAAGATAATCCTGAATCGCCTGGGTGATCAT
>CAZTNL010000034.1:6213-12006 GCA_964614885.1 uncultured Calditrichaceae bacterium
TTCGTCCCAACTTGAAGATGATTTTAAGATAATCCTGAATCGCCTGGGTGATCATGAAAATCCGCGTACTTGCCGAACATGACGATTTGCAGTGGCGCACGAAAGTCCACCTGTGTGAATTTCGGCAAGTTTAGTGAAATAATTAGTGAAAAGCAACTTTATTTTTAGTCATGCCTAATTTCTATTTTAGCGATCACACCATTACCCGGCGCTGCGGGAGTATCATCTCCTCGCATTGACAATCGTTTCATTCACGCAATTTTGGCTTTGATCCTTGTTTAATGAATGCGTATCTTAACGGTTCGGTAATTTCTGTAAAACGAAGACGACGCGTGCATTTTTCGACAGACCAGCTCAAGCGACTATTCAACAGACGCATTTACGATCGCGGCTTCAACTACTACCTCGAGGACCGTGTCGAATTGCACGTGGAAGAATCAGATCATCTCGAAGCCAGCGTCTACGGCACCCAGGCCTACACGGTCGAAATTTCAAAAAACGGGCACGGGTTGAGTTTCTACTGCAGCTGTCCCTATGACGGCCCATGCAAACATGTCGCCGCGACGCTTCTCGAGGTGAGCAACCTGCACGACGAAGACTCGCATCAGATGCTCTTCGACCCGCAGCTGGGCGCCCCCACCTGGCAGCGCTACTTCCAGCAGCTGGCCGCGCCCTCCAGCGCACGATCCGGCGCTGAAACAAAGTGGCGAATGCTCTACAACGTCGGCTTCCGGGGCGACACCTGGTGGCTCTGGCCTCGCAAACAAAAGTTGAAGAAAAACGGCGACTGGGGCAAACCACAAACGCCGGCGCGGACAGACCTTGCCGGTGAAACGTGGATGCCCGATGGCGATCAGCTTGCCATCGCGTTCCTGGACCGGTGGCGCGAATCCAGCAACCAGTTTTCCTATTACTACTCCTATCAGAACCGCGGCAGTCGCTACGAGTTGGACTATGGGGCGCCGGCCGGACTGGCCTTGACCCACCTGCGACACAGCGATCTCTATCTGGGAGAGGCCGAACCCGATGAGCCGTTGCCGGTTCATGAAAGCATCGGCAAGATCGAGTTTCGCCTGGAACAGGCCGGAAAGGGATTCAACTTCAGCCCGTATCTTCTTCTTGACGGCCGGGAAACGGCGCTCAGCGGCAATTTCCGCCTGCTGACGACGGAACCCACCTGGTTGTATTACCAGCAGGCGCTGGTCGAAATCAAGGGCAACCACGACGCGTCGAGTCTGACCCCGTTCATGCAGGCGAACTACGAGCTGAAAATCGCACCGGAAGATGCCTCTGCCTTCATCAACGGGCTTTCGCGGCGCCCCAAGCTGCTGGAAGCATTTCGCTTTCCAAAAGGCCGGACGGAAACGATCGATGACTTCAAGGAGAAGCGCCTCTATCTCGACGAAGAGGAAGACGGCATCCGCATCCAACTGAAATTTCTTTACGGAAAGACCGAGGTGGACAGCGACGAGAAACAGCCAATCTTATGGGATGTGGAAGCCGAAACCACGAAGTTTACCAGAATTGTCCGCGACTTCAACAAAGAAGCTGCCGCGTACGAGCAACTCAGGCGCGGGCATGTGAAACGCACCGCTGCCGGCGCCATTCAGACTTTGAAGAATCGCGGCCTGCAATGGTTGCTCGATGATGTTCCCGTCCTTCTGGCCCAGGGATTTGCCGTTTTCGGGGAGGAAGAGCTCGAACGTTTCCGCATCCGCCGCGCAACGCCCAACATCCGCGTCCAGCTCAACTCCGGGATCGATTGGTTCGACCTGAGCATCGAAATCGATATTGATGGCATCATGCTTTCGCTCAAGGAACTGAAGAAGGCGCTGAAACAAAAGCAGCGCTATCTACGACTGGCCGACGGCAGCGTGGCGGCACTTCCGGAAGCATGGCTCAAGAAACTCCGGCACGCGATCAACCTGGGCGAGGAAGACAAAACCCGCGTACGCTTTTCACACATTCATGCCACCATGATCGACGAGCTCTTCGCCGAACAGAACTTCCGATTGCAGGACGAATCCTTCGCCGACAAGCTCGAGCAGTTGCGGACCTTCAAAGGCATTGAAACGCATCCACTGCCGAAAAGCCTGAAGGCGAAACTCCGCCCGTACCAGCGGGAAGGCTACAACTGGCTGCATTTTCTCAAGGAATTTCATTTTGGCGGTTGCCTCGCCGATGACATGGGGCTGGGAAAGACCGTGCAGGCGCTTTCCATCCTCCTGTCGGAAATCGAAAACGGCTCTGACGAGCCCAATCTGATAGTCGCACCGACTTCCGTTGTTTTCAACTGGCTGGAGGAAATTGCCCGCTTTGCGCCTTCCCTGAAAGTTCTCAACCAGACCGGCGTCGACCGGCAACGCACGGAGGTCGACACCAGCGCATACGATGTCGTGCTCACCAGCTACGGCACGCTTAGAAACGACGTTCTCTTTCTCAAAGACGTTCAGTTCAACTACGTGATCCTCGACGAATCGCAAAACATCAAGAATCCGCTGTCGCAGACGGCCAAGGCGGTCAAGCTTCTGCGCAGCCGCAACCGCCTCGCTCTCAGCGGCACGCCGATGGAGAACAACACCATCGAGCTCTGGTCACTGTTTTCCTTCCTGAATCCGGGCTTGCTCGGCGGTGTTTCTTATTTTAAGGAAGCCTTTGCCAAACCGATTGAAAAGCACGAAGACGAGGAGACCGCCAACCTGCTGCGTAAGACGATCTTCCCTTTCCTTCTCCGGCGCACTAAGCAAAAAGTTGCCACCGAACTGCCGCCGAAAGTTAAAAACGTGCTCTACGCAGAAATGTCGCCGCAGCAGGAGGAAGTTTACCGACGCTGGCGCGATTACTACCGGGCCGCGCTTCTGAAACAGATCGCGGATGCAGGCCTCAGCAAGGCGCGCATGAATGTGCTCGAAGGCCTGACCAAGCTGCGACAGATCGCCTGTCACCCGCTGCTTGTGGAAGAGAACTTTGCCGGCGCTTCGACCAAATACGAGCTTCTCCTGCATCATGTCGACGAAATACGGGCCGAAGGTCACAAGGTGCTGATCTTCTCACAGTTCGTCCGCATGCTCAAAATCGTGCGCGCCCATCTCGACGCGGGGAACGTGCCCTATGCTTACCTCGATGGCGCTACCCGCAAACGCAAAGAATGCGTCGACCGCTTCCAGAAGGACGAAGCATGCGGCCTGTTTTTGATCAGTCTCAAGGCCGGCGGCACCGGCTTAAACCTGACGGCGGCCGATTACGTCATTCACTACGATCCCTGGTGGAATCCGGCTGTCGAAGCGCAGGCTACGGACAGAACCCACCGGATCGGGCAGAACAAGCATGTCTTCGTCTACAAGATGATCACAAAAAACACGGTCGAAGAAAAGATCATGAAGCTGCAGGAAAAGAAAAAGGGATTGGTGGAGCAGGTCGTCTCAACCGACGCCGGACTTTTCAAGAAGTTGAGCGCCGAAGACATCGAAGAATTGTTTCTCTGACCGGCACGCCTCCGCCAGCCCGGGCTAGTTCGACGAGCTTCAGCCTGCCCGGATGAGGTCAGAGTAGGAGCCTTCAAGGAGGTCCGCGCTCTGGATTTGGAAATGGGAGATCAGCCTGGCGACCTTCTCCTGCACTCCCGCCCGTTTCGACTCGTCTTCCAGAACGCCCTCGAATTCCAGAAACGTACCCAGCAAACGCACATCATCGAGATGAATTCGAACTTCCTCGAAGAGATAGAGGTCACGCTTCTTTTCGACCACGGCCCACGTGCCGAGCGCGGCATCGAGGAGCGATTTGAGCTTCCCGGCGTCCGGGACCGGGCAGATGTCGTAGTGACTCGGCTTAGGACCGACGCCGGCGGCCCGCTCGTAATAAATGAGCTCTGAGCGTTCCCCGTTTATCTCGCGCAACTTGAGCCGGCCATTCGCCACAATGAAATAGGTATCGACTTGCCGGAGGACGCCTTCGTAGCTGGCGCCGGCCGCCTTTGCCAGCCGTCGCCCGCGGTCGAGATCCGGGTAGCGCGCTTTGATTTCGATATTTTCCATTTTCAGACAACCGTCTTTGACTCACGTTTCAGTGGCTGCATCTTTTCTTAACCTGCATCATCAAAAACCTCACCGCAAAGACGCCAAGAACACAGTCTTAAAGCTCAAAGACAGATCTTTGCAGCAATTCAAACCTTCTTATCAAATGGCTTCGTTCTTCATCCGTGCCCATCCGCGTAAATCCGTGGCGAAAGTCTTCCCGGCTTTTCGCCGCGGTCGTCATAATGCAGCTTAACAGCGCAAAGAGTCATCAGAACCATAAACAACAAAACAAACGCTTCCGTGACTTCTCACACCCCCTTCGCGTCAGGCGCCCAGATGAACTTGTGCAGCTGCAACTGAAAGCGCACGTCCAGAGCGTCGCGCAGAATCCAGCTCGCCAGGTCGCGCAGTTCGACCCCGCCGAAGACAGGAGAAAAAATCACGTTTGTGCGCGCGGGCAGGTCATGCTCATGCACGACGCGCACGGCCCAGTCGTAATCCGCCCGGTCGGCGATGACAAACTTGACCTCATCGCGGTTGGTCAGGTGCGCGATGTTCTGCCAGCGGTTGCGCTCAGATTCGCCGCTGCCGGGACACTTGATATCCATGATGCGCACAGCGCGCGCATCGAGAACGGAAATGTCTCGCTCGCCCGAGGTTTCCACCAGCACCGTTCGCCCATGGTCGAGTAAGGATTCTGCCAGGGCCGGCGTTTCTTTCTGCAGCAGTGGCTCGCCGCCGGTGATTTCCACTAGCATGCAGTCGAACCCCTCGACCCGCTCGACGATTTCCCGGACCGTCATTTCCTCACCGCCATCGAAGGCATACTCGGTGTCGCACCAGTTGCAACGCAGGTTGCAGCCCGTCGTTCTCACAAAGACGCAGGGCAAACCCGCGTAGCGCGACTCTCCCTGAATGGAATGGTAAATTTCCGTAATTCTCATGACAGATTCCAGCTCTGTTGAACCACTGCTACGCCAGGAACTCCACCTGGCCGCGCGTCATATCCCGCATCAGGCGTTTGAACTCATCTTCATCAGCCGCCTTGAGCCGGATTTCATAAACCGGATGCGCGGCAAAGTCGGTTTTCACAATCTCTGCGCCGAAGCGGTCGACGAGTTGGTGCAGGACGTTGGTAAATTGGAAGTCAACTCTGAGCGAGAGGCTCACCTGCGGATAGCTGACCGTGACCTCCGCGTGCTGCAGGGCGCCCAACGCCACTTCGCTGTACGCCCGAATCAAGCCACCGGTGCCGAGTTTGGTGCCGCCAAAGTAGCGGGTGACGACGATCGCCACGTTCGTGAGCCCCCTGGCCTCGATAGCCTGGTAGATCGGCCGGCCCGCGGTACCCGAAGGCTCTCCGGCATCGCTGTAGCGAAACACGGCCTTGTCGCCGAGGCCGATCTTGTAGGCAAAGCAATTGTGGGTCGCATCGGCAAATTTGGCCGAAATGCCATCGACATATGCCTGTGCCTGCTCCGCGCCGGAGACAGCCGCGGCGTGTGCGATAAAGCGCGACCCCTTGACCGTCAACTCAGCGCTGACCTCCGCGGCTATCGAATGGTAGACTTCAGCAGGCATTCCCGGGCTCTTAACACAGAAAAGGAGAAGCGCCGTGCCTCTCCTGATTTTGCCCGAAAAATAAGAAAGCCCGGACCGAATGTCAATGCTTTTGTGATTGAGATGAGATGTCGGGTTTCAATGATTGCTATTGAAGCGCACCCTTGCCTGTTTGCAAAACCTTTTGCGCCATGCCGCGATGCGAAACCAGAAGCGC
>CAZTNL010000035.1:0-11944 GCA_964614885.1 uncultured Calditrichaceae bacterium
TGGTGTTCAAGATCAGCGCGGAATCGCATGTGGGCGAAATGTCCTTCTTCCGCGTTTTTTCCGGCACGCTGAGTGAAGGCAGTGACATCCAGAACACCACCCGCAACGTGTCCGAGAAAATCGGCCAGCTTTACGTGATGAATGGGAAGAACCGTAAAGAGGTCGGCCAGCTGCACGCTGGTGACATAGGCGCGACTGTCAAACTAAAGGACACCCACACAGGCAACACCCTGGCGGACAAGAAAAACCCCGTGATTCTGGATGGCATCGACTTCCCCGCACCGGTGATTCGCATCGCTGTCGAGCCCAAATCAAAGGGGGACGAAGACAAGATTTCGAGCGGATTGAACTTACTTCACGAACAGGATCCGACGTTTTTGGTTAATTATGATGGCGAACTGCAGCAGACCATCATTTCCGGCCAGGGTGAGCTTCACCTCGACATCATCGTCAAGCGGCTGAAGGACAAGTTCGGAGTGGAGGTGGAACTGGTTGAGCCGAAGATCCCGTATCGCGAAACCATTCACGGAACGTGCGAAACCCAGGGCAAATATAAAAAGCAGTCCGGCGGCCGTGGGCAATATGGAGATGTTTGGATCAAGATAGAGCCACTCTCAAGCGGTGAAGGGTTCGAGTTCGTCGACAATATCGTGGGGGGCGTCATTCCCGGCAAGTTCATACCGGCCGTGGAAAAGGGCATTCGCGAGGCAATGGAAGAGGGCGTACTGGCCGGCTACCAGGTCGTCGACGTACGCGTTTCACTCTACGATGGAAGTTACCACAATGTGGACTCGTCAGAAATGGCATTTAAAGTCGCAGGCAGCATGGCCTTCAAGAAGGCATTTGCCGAGGCAAACCCGGTGTTGCTAGAGCCAATCTATGACATCGAAGTTGTGGTGCCCGAAGAATACATGGGCGATGTGATGGGTGATATTTCAAGCCGCCGCGGTAAGATTTCCGGAATGGATTCTGAAGGCCCGTTCCAAATTGTCAAAGCGAAGGTGCCACTGGCCGAGCTGTATCGCTATTCGACCACTTTGCGTTCGATAACACACGGACGGGGCCTGCACCGGCGTAAATTTTCGCACTATGAAACCGTGCCCGCGGACGTGACCAGGAAGATCATCGAAGCGGCGAAAGCGGAAAAAGAGAAATAGATTTTGCCGGTTTTTGCGTCCTCACCTTCGTTGGTCCCGGCCGCGCGAAGGTGAGGATGCGCTTGCTTAACGTGCCTGGCCGTCGCCGGGCGTGATTTCCTCCAACTTAATCTTGTCCCAGGCGGCATCCATTTGTTTCAGGGTCAAATCGCTCAAAGACTTGCCGTCTGCTTTGAAATATGCCTCTACCTTCTGGAACCTCCGGATGAATTTTTCAATAGTTCCCCGCAGCGCGTCTTCCGGGTTGGTACCGATAAACCTGGATAGATTGACCAGTGAGAAGAGCAAGTCGCCAAATTCTTCATCGATCGCTTCCTGAGCTCCCCCGGCGCAAGCCTCTTCCAGTTCCTGAAGTTCCTCCCTGACCTTTTCCCACACCGGGGCGGCGGTCTGCCAGTCGAAGCCGACGGTGGACGCTTTCTGCTGAACCCGCCAGGCTCTGAGCAATGCGGACAAGGCCTTGGGCACGCCATCAATCGTCGACTGTTTTCCCTCAGACTTTTTGATTTTTTCCCAGTTCACCGACTGTTCCTGGGCCGTGTCGATCCGCTCATTGCCGAAGACGTTAGGGTGTCTGCGCACCAATTTTTGCGAAATTTCGTCGATGACCTCCTCGATATCGAAGGCACCGCGTTCGCCCGCTATCTGTGCGTGAAAGACGACCTGCAGAAGGACGTCGCCCAGCTCTTCGGCAAGATGTGCGTCGTCAGCGTTATCGATGGCTTCCAGGACTTCGAAACTCTCTTCCAACAGATACTGGCGCAGCGATGCATGTGTTTGCTCCCGATCCCAGGGACATCCTCCGGGGGCGCGCAGTTTCTGCATGATTTCGACGAGTTCCCTAAATTTTGCCGCGTGTTGCTGTTTGTCTGAAGGTGTCATCGAATCGGTTCTCATCTTTGTGAAGAAGAATCTTTCTGCCAGGTGCCATGAGAAGGTAGAGAAACGTCATCTCATTCGCAACCCGCAGGAAACAAAAACGTCAAAAAATGCAAATACTTCTTGCTTTTCAGAATTGATTGTCGTATACTTGTCCCATTAAGTAAGTAAGTGTACCACTGTTTTTTTCGCCTTTCTACACTGGCGATAAGAGATATCGCGGCAAGTTTAGCAAAACAAAATGATTTCGTGGAGAATAGTTTTAAGTTGCTATTCGAAACGATTTTTTTTTGCCCGGAAGACGCTGAAGAACAGAACCGTACGCAACACGTATCCACAATGTAAGGATTGATTCAATGGAAAATGGAACTGTCAAGTGGTTCAACAGCTCTAAGGGCTATGGCTTTATCACCAGAGAAAGCGGTGACGACGTCTTTGTTCACTACAATGCGATTTCCGGTGACGGCTACAAGTCGCTGGAAGAAGGCGAGCGGGTTCAGTTTGAAGTAGGCGAGAGCCCCAAAGGACTTCAGGCGATCAACGTGTCGCGCATTCAGTAGCAATACAGCGCTTCAAGGCCCCGGTTTTTGACCGGGGCTTTTTTTTTGCTCTCTGGTCACCCCTAAACTTTCCCGCCTGCCTGCCTTTGGTTGGTTGTGCCCACGATCGCAGGATAATGACCACAACTTCATGAAATTGCGACCTTGACTCTTGCGGTTTTTTTGTCTATTTTACCGTTTGGCTCTTGTAGCGCCCAGAGGCATATGGAAGGTGATGCTTCGGCCACTTCCGCCTCCATCTTTTCCAAACAGAATCATAGAGACCTGGCCAACGATGTTTTTCAAAAACTCTTCCCCGAAGAAAGTGCCGAGGACATTCGCCTATACACCATTCTATTACAAGGATGAAGAAGGCGATGAGTCGGAAGAAACGCGGCGCATTCATTTTAGGCGCATACGTGGTGGCCTGTCCGTATCGAAGCGGTCCTTGCGCGGCATGGTCATGCTGGTCATTCTAATCCTCTTCTGCATGGCTTATTTCTGGCACACCGTCGAGCGGCAGGCGCGACGATATGATATCGAGAGTATCCGCATCGAGGAAGTACAGGAGTGAATCAACCGGGCATGAGAGAGAACAACACCGAACCTTTGTCTGCGCCAGCCAACCACGGCGGTGTGGCCTCCCCGGAGCTTTCGTGGCTGGAACGCCTGCCACTGCCCGGGTTCCTCAGATTTTCGGCCTCCTCGATGCGTACCAAGCTTTGGGTGATTCTCAGCAGTGTTGTATTTGTCAGCACCGCAATCATAACCGGCGTCGTTCTGAGGAATCAGGAAAGCGCTTTGATGAATCGCATGGACCAGGTGTGCGAGGCGCTCATCGGCAACCTATCCGATTCGGTCAAGGGCGATTTGCTCCTCGGCCAGAACGAGAAGGTTGTGGAAAATGTCTGGCGGTACATGAATGGTGCCATCGAGGGGTTGGAAAAAGTCGCTGTGTTTAATGCGCAGGGCAAGCTGGTTGCAGGCTCAGATGTGACCGGGCGGGCTTTCACTATGCGACTTCCACGTGAGTTTTTATCGTTGCAGGAAATTTCGCCCCAAGCAACGCCAAACAGCTTCGATTATTACGGGCCTATCGTGACCGAGCAGGAGGGAAAGCCGATTGTGCTCGGCGTCGCGTATCTGAGTTTCTCACGCGACCGAATTCTCGAGCCCGTGCACCGCGCCAGAAACAGTGCACTTAAGACCGTCGTGGTCGTTTTACTTGTGGCGTTCGTCGTGATCAACTGGCTTTCGAACCGGACGACAAAGCGGTTTCGGTTGCTGGCGGAAAGAGCCCGTCAAGTCGGTTCCGGTAACTTCGAGGCTCAGTTCGAAGTCGGCAGCCAGGATGAACTCGGGAAGCTGGCCATCGAGCTCAACAAGATGCTCCGGCATCTGCGCGAGAAATCGCACATGCAGAAATTTGTTTCAAAACTAACAGTCGAGATGATTCAGGACACGGCCAGCGATAGCGTCCACAAATCTCTCGCGAGCAAGCGTAATCTTACCGTACTGTTTTCGGATGTCAGGAACTTCTCCTCCGTCGCAGAACGGCTGGAACCCAGCGAGACAGTGAAGTTGATCAACGTATATTTTGATCTCCAGACCAGAATCATCGAAAGTCACGGAGGCGTCGTTGACAAGTTCATGGGGGATCAGATTATGGCAGTTTTTCGTGGCAAGGAAATGGCCGATGGCGCCCTGCGCGCAGCCGCCCAAATTCAGCGGCAGGTGCGTTTGCTTAACCAGGAGCGTCTGGCTGCCGGGAAAACTATCCTGGAAGTCGGCATCGGCATCAACAGCGGTCCCGCTGTCGTCGGGAACATGGGCTCATCCGACCGAATGGACTACACCGTGATCGGGGACGTCGTCAATGTTGCTGCAAGACTTTGCGCTGCGGCCAAGGCCGGCCAGATTATCACCTCCTACAATGTCGCAAAGACCGTAAACGGCTCATACCCGACCTCACGACTGAAATCGCTTTCGGTCAAAGGACGGCTGCAGGCGATCGATGTGTGCGAAGTCGACTACGACCGAGATATCCTAACCTAAGCCAGCACACGCCGAGTCCATGCTGCTATCCCGATATCTGAAATTGTCAGCGGTGGCGTTCTGCATGTGTGCAGTTTTTGCCCCGCCGACAACGCTTTTGTCCCAGGACAGCAGACTGGATGCGAGAGCCACCAGTCTCGGCGGTTCCCTCGTCACTCAGGCACGTGATGCCACCGCCCTCTTCTGGAATCCGGCTTCACTGGCCGGCCTCAAGGACCGTTCGGTTCTCATGCGCATTGATGACCCCTTTCAGTTCAATTTCATCGGGATCAATCATTTCGTACCGATTTATGGCACCTTTGCGGCCAGTATGTCGCGCATCCCGACCGACTCGAGCCGCGTCGACCGGGGCACGTTCGGCTGGGGGCTGAATCTGAATCGCTTCTTTTCAATGGGTGCAAGCCTGAACGTGGAGAAACTCGACAAGGGGCTGTTTGCCAGCGGAGGGCTGGGCTTTTACCTGGGAAATCCCACAGTCGGGACCGCGGAGTGGCCCTGGCGCCAGTCTCAGCATGGCACCCTGTGGGATCGTCTCGGCCTTGGCCTGGTGGTCAACAGCATTCCCCTCGGCAACAACCTTTTCGATACCTCCGTCCGGATTGGGGCCAGTTACGTCTTTCCGTCACCGGGACTGCTTGCCAGTTTTGGCTACCACCTCATCGAGGGGGAAAACACGGCGCATTTAGGTGTGGGTGCAAATGTCGGGTATGGTATCTCGATCCTGGCGGGCGTGGAACAGTTCGACTCGGACAAACTAGGCATTGGGCTCGAATACCGGAACGAAAAGATCGATATCCAGGGGGCCTATTCTCCGCACGTTGACGAGTTGCTGCTGACGATGTCGGTACGGCTCAGCACCGGACCGTCGTATCTCGCTGCCCGGATTTACGAAGACGGCCAGCGTCTTCTGCGTGAGCACCGGTATAGCCGCGCAAACCACGAATTGAGGAAATTCGTGTCCTATGGCACGGCTGCGGCTCGCGCGGACTCCACGCAGCGGTTGCTGCGCAAGCTTGGAGCCTACCTGCATAAGACTCAGATTATCGTCGACTCACTTTTCACAGAGACCGCGAACTACCTCGCCCAGAGGGGGCCACAATTTCTCCGGGCCGCTCTGGTGCTCAAACGCATCCTTGAACTCGATCCAGACAACGAGCGTGCGATACGGCAACTCGACGTGCTGGAGCCTACCCTCAGTAAGTTTGTTGAAAAATCGGTCGAAGAAGGGATTGCCGAGTTTGAAGCGAACCGGTACGTCAGTGCACGCAGAGCCTTCCGCCGAGCTCTGGTGTTTGACGAGGATAACGGGCCGGCAAAGAACTACCTGATGCGCATTGCCCAGGAACTTTCCGTGATCGCCGAGGACTATTTTTACCGGGGCGTCGGATATTACCGGCAGGAGAACTACGAAAAAGCGCTGGCAGAGCTCGAGAAAGCCCTGGAATACAATCCGCAATCGGTCGAGGCGCAGAGCTATCTCCAACGCGTCCGGCAAAAAGTCAGCCAGCGTCGGGAGCGCGTCCTCAAACTTCTGGCCGAGGGACTTGCACTCGAACAACAAAACAAATTTGTGGATGCTACGCTCAAATATGGCGATGTGCTGCGAATCGACAAGCAGAATCAAAAGGCACACGCCCGGCTTGAGCACTTGCGCCCCCGGCTGGATGATTATCTCAGCGCTCGTTTCGCTGAAGGGCTGCGGTACAAACAGAGGGGTGAACTGGAAAAGGCGAGCGCGATTTTCAACCGCATTCTGTCGATCGACCCGAAGCATCGCGGCGCCCGCCGGAACCTCTCGAACATCTTAGCCCAAAAACAGGACCGGGCGTCGTTCTACATCGGCCAGGCGGATGTCCTCCGGTCTAAAGGCAAGCTTCGCAGCGCACTGCAACAGTATGGGGCTGCGCTGCAAATAGATCCTGCCAACACGAGGGCGCTGAAGGGGCGCGAGGAGACCGAAGCTGCCCTTGAGATTGAACGTCTCATCGGGCAGGCAGCGAAGGAGGACGCCGCCGGCAATTTTGCCAACGCGGCCCATGTGCTCGAGCACGTGCTCGAGTTGGATCCCGGCAACCAGACCGCAACCGACCGTCTGTCGCGGGTGAAGAGCAAGATGCAGAGCCGGATCGAGCGCTATTTCATCGATGGCATAGATGCCTATACCAGGGACCAGTATCAGGAGTCGATTCGCCGTTTGAACAAAGTGCTTGAACTGGATCCGAAACACAAGGGCGCCTTGGAGTATATCCGCAAGGCCCGCGAGAGACTGTCGGCGCTGAGGAGGCTGCATTAGTCTGGAAACGGCTGCGGCGCAGCCGGTGATGCCGAAAGCTGTCGGTGGCACAGACGCTCTGCCGGCGTTGCGGTCACATGAGTTTTCGCTGGCATTTTGACCTTTTTTTTTGCATTTTCCCTGGTGGCAGCGCGAGTGCCGGCTATATGGTCAGTTCCGGAAACCTGGCCGGTGCTCCCGCAGTTAGAAATTTTGTTTGTCCTTTCAAATCACAGCGAGTGAAGCCTATTTTGAAGTCCATGAAGTATCCGACTCTCCTCTTGTGCCTCTGTTGCGGGCTCATGTCTTCCTGTGGCGCCTATTTCAACACGTACCACAACACCAAGAAGTTGTACAAGGAGGCGACAAAAGAGCGTGAAAAGCGCAAGGGAGACAAGATCACACCGACTGAAAAACAGAAATACGAAGAGACGATCAAGAAAGCGTCGAAAATTCTGGAGCTGTACCCGAACAGCAAATACGTCGATGATGCACTGTTCATCCTGGGCGAGTGTCTCTATTACAAGAGCGAGTTCATTCCGGCGCAGAGAAAATTTCAGGAACTGATTACTTACTTCCCCAACGGCGGCTATCACCAACGTGCCAGGATGTGGCTGGCGAGAACAAATATTAAGCTTCGGGATTATGCGACAGCCCGAGTCATTCTCAACGCATTGCTCGAGCAGGAGGACCTCGATACCGTCATACGACAGGAGAGCCGCTACCTCCTGGGCGACATCCACTTTATCGAGAAGGACTACGCGGCGGCGGAAAAGGAATACGTCGCTTCCGCCGGGGTGGGAGAGGACCGAAAAATCCGGGAGAAAGCGCTGTTTCGCGCCGGCGAATGTCAGCTCCTGTTGGGAGAGAATGACAAGGCCACCAAGAGTTTCCTGGGCGCCATAAAATACAGCAATGACAAAAATGGTGAATTCGAAGCCCGGTTGCATTACGCACGCGCGTTGAAGCAGGGCGGTGACTTCAAGGGCGCGGCGCGCGAGTGCAACCTTCTGGAGGAAAATCAGGACTATCGTGACAAGATCGGCCAGGTTCAGTTGGAAATTGCCGACATCGTCTACATGGAAGGCAAAGCTTTGTTCAAGAGCCTGCAGGACGCTGATCTTCAGTTCAAAGGAAAAATCAAGGAAGCCCTCGATAAGTACGAGATCGTTCTGCTGCAAAACAAGCGCACTGAAGTGGCCGCTGCTGCGCACTACCGGATTGGCAGAATCAAGGAAGAAGATTTACACGATTTTGCGGGCGCCTTGGAAAGCTACCAAAAAGTCAAGCTGGAGTACAGCCGCTCTCCTTACGCCGCGGAGGCTGAACAGCGCGCCAAGGATATAGCCGATCTGATTCGTCTGAGCAATGAAGTCAGAAAAGCGCAGGGCGGGCAACTTCTCGCGTCCGGCGCGGGCAGCGTGCATGAGCTGTCGGACCTCGAACTCCTTCTTCTTGAATATGGCGTCGACCCCGAGTTGAGATTTATGCGTGAGCGCCAAAAACTCGAAGCGGCCAGCGCTGGCGTCGACAGCACCGCGAATGCTTCCAAAATCAAGCAGGACGAGGAAAAAAAGCGGCACGACCTGGTTGCCAGCAAGTTGCAGCTCGCCGAAGTTTACTATTTTCAGTTCGGGCAGGTCGACTCTGCTCTGGCAGAATACAGTGAAATTTCGACGCTGTTCGGTGAGGACCCGGCCGCCGCCAAGGCGCTCTATTCCAGCGCGCATATCTACGAACAGGACTACCACAACAAGTTCAAGTCCGACTCGCTCCTCTATGAAGTCATTCAAAGATTTCCAGATTCCGAACAGGCCCGCGCTGCCCAGAAACAGTTGGCCCTGAAAAGTGACGACCATGCCGACCCCGCTGAAGCGATTTTTGACCGCGCTGGCGATGCGCTTTTCTCCGATCGGAACATCCCCGAAGCGTTACGCCTTTATCGTAGCATTGTCGATGCCTACCCTGAGTCAGATTTTGCGCCGCTCGCGCTTTATGCCATCGGTTGGGTTGAAGAACAGATGGTTCACAACAACGTGCAGGCTGCGGAAGTATATCGAACGGTGGTTGAAAAGTATCCGGATTTCAGGGGAAAAGCGGTTCTGGAGCGCAAGCTGGCTTCGTTCGACAAGGGGCTTCATGCTCAGGCTGAAGAACAACCTGAGGCCGGAAAAGCCTCCGAAGCCGATGGCACGCAAAACACTTCGTTGGACTCCCTCGCGGAGGAAGGGGCGGAAACAGACCACGAGCACGCACCGATTGTTACGAGGGACCGGCGGCCCAAAACCCTGGCGCGTCTGAGAAGAACCCGACGGATTCGTCCCGACAAATGACGAACCCCGTGGGCAGTGATAACCCTTCGGTTTCAACGCGGGTCCTGATTGACTGCAGAGTCATTTCGAATACTTGCCTGGCGAAAGACATTTACCTGATGCGGCTGCAAAGCCCTGAAGTTGCGAAGAATGCCCAACCCGGCCAGTTCGTCAACCTCAGGACAGACGCGGCAAACGGCTTGATCTGGCGCCGGCCCCTGAGCATCTGCCGCCGGAATGCCGCTGCGGGCTGGTTTGAGGTATTGTGGAAAATTGTTGGCTCCGGCACATCGGCGCTGTCGCAGCGGCATCCGGGAGATCTGGTGAGCGTGATAGGCCCCCTGGGACATGGCTTTACTTTCGGCTCCGAAACTGAGCTTGCGATTCTGGTTGCAGGCGGAATCGGGATCGCGGCATTGCCCTTTCTCTGTGAGGAGCTTGTCGCCGTCGGTATTCGCGCCGAGGTATTTCTCGGCGCGCGCAACAGTGCGGAGTTGGTGCTTGTCGATGACTTTACCCATCTCGCCGCCAGCGTGACGCTGGCCACCGAAGACGGGATTACGGGCGAGAAAGGGTTCGTTACGGCGCCTCTTCAGGTACGGCTTGCGGGCATCGCTCAACGTGCCGGCACGAAACTGTTCAGCTGCGGTCCACCGGCTTTCCTGCAGGCGATGTCCGCCATTAGCGAAAAGACCGGCATCGCTGGGGAGATAGCGGTAGAGACGCCTATGGCGTGCGGGTTCGGTATTTGTGTCGGTTGCGCCGTTCGTGTGCGCCAACCTGCTTCAGGGGAAAACGTGTACAAACTGGCCTGTCTTGATGGCCCGGTTTTTGAGGCCGGGGAGGTGGAGATCGATGCCGGATCTTAGCACGTCGCTGGGTGAGCTGCAACTGAAGAATCCCGTACTCGTCGCTTCCGGCACGTTCGGTTACGGCCAGGAAAGCCAGCCATTTACGAACCTGTCGGCGCTGGGCGGCATCGTAACCAAGTCGGTGACGCTGCAGCCGCGGCAGGGAAACCCACCGCCACGTATTTTTGAAACAAATGCCGGCATGCTGAATTCGATCGGTCTCGCCAATGTTGGCGTGGCACGCTTCATTGCTGATAAGCTGCCTTTTCTAAGGACGGTGGACACCACGCTTATTGTCAACATTGCCGGCGGCACAGCTGGCGAGTTTGCAGAAGTGCTCGATCAACTCGACGACCAGCCGGGAATCTCAGCATACGAGCTGAATTTTTCCTGTCCGAACGTGAAAGAGGGGGGACTCGGTTTCAGTCAGGACGCGCGCGTCACCGAGGAAGTCACCGCCATGCTCAGAAAGCACACGGAACGGCCGTTGATCGTAAAGCTGACTCCGAATGTAACGCAGATAGGCGATATCGCCAGGGGCGCCGCTGCCGGTGGCGCAGATGCGGTCTCTCTGATCAACACGCTGGTGGGGATGGCGGTAAACGTCGAGACCCGGCGACCCCGCATTTTTGCCGGAACGGCCGGTTATTCAGGGCCGGCGATCAAACCGGTGGCGTTGGCCCGCGTTTATGAGGTGGCGCAGAGCGTCTCCATTCCGATCATAGGCATCGGGGGCATTTCGACCGCAGAAGACGCGCTCGAGTTTCTCATTGCCGGCGCGTCTGCCGTGCAGGTCGGAACCGCCAATTTTGCCGATCCGAACGCGGCAGAGCACATCATCGGAGGCATCGAAGCGTATTGCGACCGCCACAAGATCAAGCATCTGAGCGAGCTTGTCGGTTCGCTGCAGCAGTGGAGTTGACCGGGAGTTTTGCCAGACAACCCGAATGAAGAGGTTGTGAAACGCGGATCGCTCGTCTGTCTTCATGGCGACGGCCGGAGCGATCCTTAAAGAGAAGGAGAGGAAAAAGTGGGACTCGAAACTTTAGGTGTCAGAGCGCTGGTGACATTTCTGTTGGGACCGCTCATCCTTGCCGCCGCGTGGCTCGGGGGATATGTTTTCCTGGGGTTTGCAACCCTGGTCTCGGTTCTGGCATTGCACGAATTCTATGGCCTGGCAGAGAAGAAAGGGGCCGCCGCGCAAAAATGGCTGGGCCTGGCGGCCGCCGCCGGCCTGACTTATCTCGTCTATGTCGGCGCCTGGGACGACTTGTGGCGCTTGCTTTTCGGTCTCGCTTTAGTGACGGTAGCCATTGAGCTGTTCAGGAACAAAGAGAATGCGTTGCTCAATGTCTCGGCCACGGTGACGGGCCTTCTCTATGTTTCGTTGCCACTGGCGATGCTGCCCGCCATTCGCCAACTTGCCCTTCCAGGCAGCCGCGGCGACGAGACAGCCGGTTCCGTCGTTATTATGATATTCCTGTCTATCTGGATTTGTGATTCTGCCGCCTACATTCTGGGCTCCCGTCTGGGAAAACACAAACTCTTTCCCAGAGTAAGCCCGAACAAGAGTGTGGAGGGAACCGTCGCTGGATTTCTGTTTGCCCTTCTGACCGCCTGGCTCTGCCAGGTGTCTTTCCTGCGGGAATTGCCGCTAAGCCATGCTCTCGCTGTCGGCGCGATTTGTGGAAGCTTTGGCCAACTGAGTGACTTGGCCGAGTCGCTTTTCAAGCGTGATGCCGGGGTAAAAGACTCCTCAAATCTGATTCCCGGGCATGGAGGCGTGTTGGACCGCTTCGATAGCGAACTCTTGGCGGTGCCTCTGGTCTATTTCTATCTGGTTTACTTCGTGCTGGGATAGGGAACGGCGGAGCTACAC
>CAZTNL010000036.1:0-11895 GCA_964614885.1 uncultured Calditrichaceae bacterium
TTGATCGGCCATCTGCTGCTGCGCCTTGTAATCGGTCTGCAGGCCGGCGCCGCGCTTGACCGCTTCCTCTTTTTTGCTCAATGCCTCCGTGGCCAGCCGCTCGGCCTCGGTTTGATCGAGGTCGCCGCCCTGCATCTTCTGCAGCAGCAGCATCGCCTTGCGTTCGTAGTCGGCGCCCAGCTTTTTCTGGTCGTCGGCATCGCGTTTCAGACGGATTGCTGTGGCCTTGACCTGGGCGAGCGCGGTCATCGCCTGCTGCAAGTCCTTTTTCAGGTCGCGAATGCCCTGCTCGGTCATCTTGATCGGGTCTTCGAGTTTGTCGATGACGGAATGCGCCTCGGACTGCCCGACTTTGAAAATACGTTGAAAAACACCAGCCATTTTAGCCTCCATGGGTGCGCCGCGCCAGGGGCCCGTCTGCGGACCATGCGCCCGGTGCGGCAATTTTACGTAACAGAGTTATTTCTTCGCATATTTCAGAAGTTCGGCGCCGTATTCCGCCATCGCCAGAGAAAGCGAGCGGATCGTGCCTTCGAGCTCGTTGAGGTCGAGGTGTTCCAGTTGCAGCGTGTCGCGGAAAAAGACGTACTTACTCTCCTCGTCGAGGACGAAAGCGCCGTGCACCAGCGTGCGGTTCATTTGCAGCAGCCGCCGGAAGAAGTCGTCCGGCGCCGCCGGCACGGGCATGATGAGCTGCTCCAGCACCACGATCGGCGGCTCGCAATCGACGATCAGGTTGCTGATGCCGTTGTCCTCGTCCTGGACCACCACCAGCTCTTCCGCCTCATTCTCATCGACGATTTTGAGCTCAAGCTCCTGCAGGTAGCCCTTCACCTTTTCCAGATTTTGTGACATGGTTCGCTCCTGTTTTGCGCCCGGACTCCCCGTCCGGGCAGGATTAGCGTAAATGTTGTTTCAGCGCTTCGTAGGCGCGATTCAATCCCTGGGTCAGTTCCAGGGCCACGCGCCGTTTTTCCGCATCCTGCGAATGCAGGTCCGGATGATATTTCTGCAGCTGCCGCTTCCAGGCCTTCTTCACCGTTTCCAGGTCTGAGCCGTACGGTGTTTCAAGATTGGCATAGTAGCCGGCAATCACCGGATCTCGGCGGTCTTCAGGAGGCGTGGCCAAATCCGGGTCGTCTGCGCCGAAAGGCGGCCCTTCGTCTCCGCGCGGCCGCTGCGCCTGAAGCTGCGCCCGCAGGATGCGCGTCAGGCGGCCGAAAACGCTCATCGGGACCTGTCCGTGCTCTGCGGTGATTTGTTTGCCCCCGCCTCGCCGCTCTTTATCACGATCAGATTGTCGCCGCCGGCCAGAACAAAGTCTGCGGGCGGATTGGAAAAGACCTCGCCCAGGTCGCCGCGCTGAACGGCCAAAACCGTACAGTTGGCGTTGCGCTTAAACTCCGCAAAAATATCGATGAACGCCTTGCCGGCCATCTCATCCGGCAAGGGTATCTTTGAAAGGTCGTTGCCGACCTGCAGGCTGAGCAGCTCCGAAAGCACCTTGGTAATGCCGTGGTCAACGGCGGCGCGGGAGATGAGCCTGCTGCTGAACTCGCTGCCGACGATAATCTCATCGGCGTGGGCGCGCTCGCAGTGCTTTACGTTGGCCTCGTCGACAAGTTCCACGATGGTGTAGGCGTCGGGATTCAGACTTTCGATGGTCAGCACCGCGAGGACAACCCTGGCATCGCGCGAGTCGGGTGAGAGCGTGTCGTTGCCGAGAATCACCACGGTGCCGGCTTTTTGCAGGTTCGCCCGCGACAGGGTTTCTTCGGTGACACTACCCTGGATGAAATAGAGGTCGTCGTCGTCGATCGGCTTGCTCTCGATATCCGCGAGCAGAACGATGGGAGCGGTTCTCGTGCGGGAGTCGGTTCTCAGCTCGCGGATGACATCCCGGGCCCGGTGGTTCCACTCGCAGACGATAATGTGCTTCTCAAACTCGAACGATTTCATACCACGCACTTCTTTCATTTTTCTCTCGACAAATATACTGGCTATGGCCGCGGTAAACAAGCCCAAAATACCGATTCCGAAAAGCATGACAACGATGCTGACAACGCGGCCGCCCAATGTTCGCGCCGAAACATCGCCATAGCCGACGGTCGTGACCGTCGCAAATACCAGCCAGAGCGCGCTGTAAAGGTCCAGCCCCGGCTCGAACAGCATGAGCCCGCCGGCGCCGATAAAAATCAACAGCACGATAATCAGAAAAAGCCGGCCCAGGTTTTCACGCCGCAGGGCGTTGAACAGGCTTTGGAGTTGCCCGAAAATTTTCCTCATCGCCCAAACTTCACGATTTGGCCTGCATTCTTCACCGCGCGGCAAAGCCGCAAAATTTTTGGCCGCGGAAGGCGGTGCGCTGCCTAGTAAACATCCCATTCGCCCTTTTGATAGTAATGATACACGGCCAGGTCGAGCTCGTCGTTGATTTTGATTTCGGACAGGCGCTCCATGGTGCCCTTGCCGAAACTCAGCATGCCCAGCATCGCCTCGTGATTGAGAAACCGGGTTTTCACACCGGCAAAGGACAGGCGGGAGGCCCGCTGTTTCAGCTCGGCGGAGGTGAGGCGATCGGTGTTCATGCCGAGCACCCAGCCCCACTCTCCCAGCGTCGGAATGCTGTTGTGGTAGGCCATGGCCGGCATGCCGGTGGCGCGCATAGACTTCAGAATCGACAGAAAGGCTTCCCGCGCGAAAAAAGGGCTCGTCGCCTGGGTCACGATCACGCCGCCGGTCGCGAGATGCCGGCGCGCGTTTTGGTAGAACTGCCGCGTGTACAGCCGCGCCAGGCCCACGGTTTTCGGGTCGGGCAAATCGACGATGATCACGTCGTAAATCCGGTCGCTCGCCGTCAGGAACGCGTTGGCGTCCTGGTTCACGATGCGCAGCCGCGCGTCGCGCAGGGCATCCTTGTTGATCTCGCGAAAAATCGGATGTTCGCGGCCGAGCCGGGTCATGGCCGGATCGAGGTCGACGAGGGTGACGCTTTCAAGATCACGGTATTTCATCAGTTCGCGCGCCGCGAGGCCGTCGCCGCCGCCGAGAACGAGCACGTTTTTGTGCGCGGCGCTCAGGGCCATAGCCGGATGCACCAGTGGCTCGTGGTAGCGCTCCTCGTCGTAGCTGCTGAATTGCTCGTTGCCGTTCAGATAGAGCCAGTAGTGGTCTTTCCACTGGGTGATAACGATGCGCTGATACGGCGTCTGCTCTTCGTAAACGACGTGATCACGATACTTTTGCTGTTCCCCGAACAGCACGATCGGCTTCGCCAGCGCCGCGAGTCCAGTGAGCAGCAACGGCAACAGCAGAAAGCCGAGCGTCAGCGCGCGCGGGTAGCGCAGGTACGAACGGTATTTGAGAAAGAGGGTGGCGGCCACGATAAAATTGACACTGCCGAGCACGATGGGGGTGTAGGTCAAGCCGAGTTTGGGCAGCGCAAAAAAGGCGAAAAAAAGGCCGCCGACCAATGCGCCGTAGTAGTCGTGCTCCATCACCGAACTGATGTTGACGCGCAGGTCCTCGAAATAGTTGTTCAGCCGCGTGGCCAGAGGAATCTCCAGGCCGATGAGCGCGCCGATGGTCATGGCCAGCAGATAGATGATGGGAGCGATGTTGGCGATGTAGGCGCTCAAAAAGTAGGCGGCCGCCGCACTGACCGCGCACAGCGCCGACAGGACGAACTCGACGACAACGAACGCATCGAGAAGCGGTCCGTGGATGCGCTTGCTGAGCCGGCTGCCCAGGCCCATGGCGAACAGCATGAACGTGAGCGTGAGCGTCCATTGCAAAACGGCGTTGCCGAGAAGATAGCTTGCCAGGGTCGACAGGACATACTCGGCAACAATGCCGGCCAGGCCGGTCGCGAAAATGCAGCTCTTGAGAACGAGGCTCTGCGTCGATCTCTGGGCGCCGGACATTTTTGCCGGTTCCGCAGGCAGGGCCGTTGTGGATTTTATCTCATCTTCAGCCATTCAGAAGATCAAACCGGAATTGCTCCCCGCAGCGGCCGGCCGACCGGTGAAGCTCATACAACCCAAGCCAAAATCATGGAACCGGCGATATAGGCAAATGCCTCGAGGACGCCGGCGCCGATATTGGGCTTTTCCTGTCCGGCCAGCTCGTTGCTGAGCTTCTCTCCTGGCAGCAGAATCTTATCTGTAGCCAGACGAATTACAGGCAGAAGAATCAGGCCGAAAAGCACAAAGCCGCCGAACTGGGTCAGATTCTCGCTCCAGGAGACGAAATCTCCGGCGAGCCCGACCCGGATCACGTTGCCGATGCCGATGAGCATTCCCGCAAAGGCGACGCCAACTGCAACATTATCCTTTTCAATTTCATCGTGCACATCGAAGGGGGTGATCAGGTTGTAGACCACGCTCGCCAACACGAGGACGACCTGGCCGAAAATCCAGAACGCAGCCGCGGTCATCAGGTCGCCGCCCTCGCCGGAAACGGCCCCGGCAATAACGAGGCCGACGGCGATGTGGTTTCCCGCAACCACGGCGCCGGTGCCGGCGTTCCGGTCATCTACCAGCTCTTTGATGTTGTTGAATTTGTGCAGGATGAGCCGGTCATTGACAAAGGCGGAGAAATTGAGCAGGACAATGGCTGCGAGTCCGTAAAACAGAATGTCGAGCACATCATCGACCCAATATTTTGCCGGCCCTTCAAGCACCCCGCCGATGGCGAGGACGAGGCCGAAGTAGTAACCGGTCACGGCGAGCGCGACCGCGAAGTTATCTTTCTTTACGAGCTGCTCGTTCAAATCGAACTGCCGGTTGGCACGGTCGTAAACCAGCTTGCCGATAACAAACAGGACAAACACCGACAGCAAATATATTGATGACGTCACCACCTGGTCGAGCGTCATGGCTTCATCCTCCGTTCTTTTCTGGGTTGAAAACGCCGGTCATTTACTTGCCGAAGCCACCACTGCGCCGGCGAAAACCGCTCATCCGGCTGCGGCGGGCCCGCTGGCGCACGCGATCGCTGAAGCGCGCCTTGCGTGACAACTCCCGCTGCTGCCGCCGCTGGTAAAACCCCGGGCTGGTACGCTTGGTGTAGCTGCCGCCGGTGCCGTACTCGTGATTCGAGCCGTAATAAGGCCGGCCACGGTAACGCGCGTCGCGATAGGTATCCCAGCGGGAAGAATAAATCGGGCCGCCAAACATGCCGAACATGCTGCGGAAGAAAGCATATTTGCCGTAGAAAGACCAAAATGAGTTGCCGCCGCTGTCGCGCCGCCACTCGCCGTAGCGGCTGTCGCCGACGTACTGGTAGCCCGGCGGGTAGCGGTCGTCCGAGATCTTGCCGTCCGGCCCTTTCGACACCAGGACCATGCCGAGGAAGTTTTCGTATTTCTGAAACTCGGATCGATCGACGCGATACCAGTCGGTGACGGCTCTCTCGTAGGTCAGTGAGTCCTGGCCGGCAACCTTGTGGCCGAAAACAACTTTGTAGCGATGGTAGTAATCTTTGAAGAAGTTCCCCTCTTCCTTCATGTCGGCGAGCATGATGGAAAACTCCGGGTACTCGCTCATGGCGCTTTGCAGGCGCTTTAGCGGCGTACCGGAGCTGCACGACAAAAGCAAGATCGCCGCCAGGATGCCTGCGCTTTTTTTTGAAATCATATTCCCTCCAAATTTACGCGTTCGCTGCACGTGCAGCTACCCGTACTGTTACTGGTGCGCGAATGAATTGTTACACGGGAGCCGGCAGGATATTCGTAAACTGGTACTCCTCGACAAACGCTCCGGCTGCGGCCTCGAATTCGCTTTCGCCCCACTGCTCGATGGTGACCAGGTTGGCGCCCTCCTCGTCGAGGAAGTCCCAGTAGATGAACTCCGCGGTTCGCTGACCCTCTTTGTGCATGTGCCCCGCGCCCGATTCGTCGAGGTAGTAGGTTTTTCCTTTGTAAACGATTTGCGCCGGCGGATCGCCATCCCGGATGATCTGAGCGCTCACATCCCCCTCGATGGCGCCGATCGGGATTTTGCGCGAAAGCTTCCAGATCACTTCGTCGTCTTCGGCCCGCTCCAGGTAGGCGAGCTCGCGGCCGCTGGCCAGCTCCCACTCTTCGGTGACGTAGCCGTCGCCGTAGTCGTAGCGGCAGGTATCGGTCACCTGCCAGGTCTTGAGGTCGTAGTCGAGCATGTAACCGACTTTCAGCTTCGACAGCACAAAATCGCTGAGCGGGTCGATTTCGTTCTCTTTCCTGCGGAAAAGGTCTTTGAGGCCCATGGATTCTCGTTTACGTTTTGTTCTTAATGCCTGGCCGTCCGGCTAGCCGAAGGCCCGGTAGTGCTTCATGGCCCAGGCCAACTCACAAGCTGTTACTTTTACGATGCTGGCGGCCGGGACCGCCAGAAGCATGCCGAAGACACCCATCAGTTGCCCGCCGATCAGGATAACCACGATGATGACCAGCGGGTGCAGCTCCACGCTTTTCGCCACGATCACGGGCGACACCACAACGTTTTCGATCAGTTGGATGCTGGCGAACGCGACGATGACAGCGGCCACCAGCCCGACCTCTCCGGTATCAAGAAAGGCGATGACTACCGCCGGCAGCGCACCGACGATGGGGCCGAAATAGGGAATCATGTTGGCCAGTCCGGCCATGGCGCCGATGAAAAAATAGTAGCGCACCCCGAGAAAGTAGAGCGCCAGGGTGCTGAGCGCGCCGACGATAAACGCGACCAGGAGCTGGCCGCGAATATAGCGCCCGAGCTGGGTAACGATCTTGTGCTGCAGCATCAGCGCCACCTCGAAGTAGCGGTTGGGCACCCAGCCGATCAGCGCCTTCTTGATGCGCCGGCCGTCCTTGAGAAAAAAGAAGGTCATGAAAGCAATCATGATCGTCGACATCACCGCCGAGAGCACGTCGGCGACGACCGTAAAGCTGTGCTTCAAAATCTCGCCGACCTTTTTCTCTATCTCCGCCTGCACCGAGGGGTTGGACAGCACTGGAATGTTATCGCCGATCTTTTCCCGAACCAGTTGCATGACCTGTGCGGGGGACTGGTCGTTCAACCCGGAGCTGAGTTCTTTCACCTGTTGCGAAACCACGGGCGCCAGAAGCTTGAACCCCATGCTGGCGAGGAAAATGATGACCGCAAAGACCAGAACAGAGGCGAGTGCCCGGTTTACACCCCGATATTCACAAAAATTGACGAACGGGGTCAGCAGGATGGACAGGAACATCGCCATCACGATAATGAGCAGCACGGAGCGCAATGTCGGCAGCAGGGAGATCACGCCAAGAAACAGAAAGAGAAGTGCCGCGCCAACAGCCATCTTCCGGACGGTCCGCGACGAAATGTTCAGAGTAAGAGTTTGCTGGGATTCAGCCACAAGGTTTCCGCCGGTTAACCAGCGCTCCGTTTTCTCAGGTGATGACCTTCGAATCGTCGAGCCTGGCCCAAACAGCCTGCAGCTCCTCGTTGGTGTACTTGAGCCGCTCGCCAATCAGATGCGCAAGCTCAAAAAGCAGCTTGTTGCCCAGCCGCGGCTTGCGGTTGACCAGTTCCAGCAAGTCTGCGCGGAACAAAGCCAGAATCCGGCACGATTCCACGGCCACGGCGCTGGCCGAACGCGGCGACTCGTCGAGCAACGCCAGCTCGCCGAAAAACTCGCCGCGCTTCAGTTCGGCAAGCTGCTCGCTTTTTTGCGCACTGTCGCCCTTGTAGATCGCGACGGTTCCCTCCTGCACAATGTACATGCCGACGCCGGGCTCGCCTTCGTAGAAAACCGTCTCCTCCGGGCCGTAGCTGCGTTTGTGCATGATGCGAACCAGCTCCCGAAGCTCCGACTTCCCCATGCTGCCAAACAAGGGCACGCTTTTCAGCAGGGACATGCAGGCTTCGTCGCGGTCGCCATCCTTCTTAAAAATGTTGCTCCAGAGAGCATCCCCGACCAAAAAGTTAATGGCCGAACCCTCTTTATCTTTATCTTTGTCTTTCCCTGGCATCTCGATATGTTCTTTTTGGTGGCCTGACGCTCAATATAGCCATCGGGCCAGAGTTAGTCAAGATGAAATGTGCCGCTGCGCTCTTTCGGCGGCAGTCAGGGCGAAGATATGCCGCAGGAGCGCTTCCTCCTCCGGCGACATCGTGACCTCGCGGCGCGCCATGACCTTGCGGGCGGTCGCAATCGCCTTGTCGGGGTCGTGCTGCCGCAACCCGTCGCTGCCGCCCCATGAAAATGACGGAATATCGTTTGGAGGAAAACCGGAACCAAAAACATTACACATCGCGCCGACGACCGTGCCCGTGTTTAACATGGTGTTGATCGCGGTCTTCGAATGATCGCCCATGAAGAGGCCGGCGAACAAACTGCCGCTGTCAACTTTCTGCCCGTTGATGGCGACTTTGACGCTGCCGTAGTTGTTCTTCAAGTCGCTGTTGTTGGTATCCGCGCCGAGATTGACCCACTGCCCGAGGTAAGAATGCCCAAGAAACCCGTCGTGCTGCTTGTTGCTGAAGCCGTGAATGATGCTCTCCTCCACCTCGCCACCAACCTTGCACCGTGGGCCAATCGACGTGCCTTCGTAGATCCTCGCTCCGGCCTTTATGGTCGAACCGGCGCCGATGAAGACCGGCCCCTCGATAACCGCGTTGGGCATTATCGTTACCTTTTCTCCGAGAAAAATGGGCCCCGCTTCCGCGTCGAGCACCGCGCCGGGCCGGACCCGGGCGCCCGCGCCGATGGAAATATCTTCCGGCTGCACCAGAACCGCAGCCGCATGCACGTCTCCCGCCTGAGAACCAGCCGGGCCGGGCACGGCAAAATCCCGGGCCAGTTCCGCGGCATTGTGATTCACCAGATCCCAGGGATAGTCGATCAGTACAGCGTTCTCAACCGGCCGGGCCGCATCAAAGGTGGCTGCGAGCTCCGCGGTCAGAACCGATTTCGGCGTCATCCGGCTGGATGCTTCTGCGCTCAGAAACGCGGCAACGATGGTTTTCCCGTCCACCAGGACAAACTCCCGCGAAAAATCGAGAGCTCCGGGCAGCGTATCGCTCGCCAGAAGCCGGCCATTGATGAAGAGGCAGGCTTCGCGCGCACTCTCGTTCACTCTTGCGCCGGGATTCGCCAGCCGCACCGTCGCCGCCAGGTAGTTGCGGCACCAGAGCGAGAGGGCTGCATTCGAAAAATGGCGCCGGATTTTCTCTTTCAGCGACAGCATGCCGCAGCGCAATTCGAAAACCGGTCGCGTGAGCGCGAGCGGGTTGAGCTGGCGGCATTTGTGATCTTCAAAAATACAGATGGATTTGACCATTCTCTCCCCGAACCGGAACGGTTACAATTAAACTTAACTCGGTGTTTCACAGAAAGTTGTGCTCTGCCCCTCCCGGTTGTTCACGCTTCTTTCAGGGCAGACAGATTTTCCCGAGAATCGCCGGCCCCTGCGCGCCCGTCGCCGAAGGCACGTTGCACGGGTTGCCGCAAAGGGTCTCGTTGGCCAGAAGCGCGAAACAAATCGCCTCTTTGGCACCGGACGGAACTCCCCGCGCATCGCTGGTTTGAACCGGCGCCGGCGCCAGCTCCTCCCCGAGTCTCGACATCAAATAGCGGTTGCTGCTACCACCGCCGCTCACGATGACGACGCCCGGCGACTCGGCGCCGAGCAGTTCGCGGCACATCGCGACCAGTGTCCGCACGGTCAGTTCCGCCGCCGTGGCAACAATGTCGGCCTTGGCCAGCCCGAGTTTGCGCGCGGCGGCCAGAAGCTTTTGCGAAAAATCAGCGCCAAAAAGCTCGCGGCCGGTCGACTTCGGGGGTTTCAACTGTAAATAAGGATGTTGCAGAGCAATGTCAAGCAGTTCGGCGGAGACGCTACCGGAGAGGGCAATCTCACCGCCCCGATCGAAGTCGCGGTCGAAGAGGTTTCGGACCAGACAGTCGATAACCATGTTTCCCGGGCCGCTGTCGCAGGCGATGACCTCGTCCAGCCCGCAGCCCTTGCGCAGGCGGGTTACGTTGCCGATACCTCCGATGTTGATGAGCAGGCGGGTTTCCTCTGACGAGCGAAAGCGAACATAGTCGAAATAGGGCACGAGGGGCGCGCCCTGGCCGCCGGCGGCCATGTCTGCCGGCCGAAAGTCGGCGACCGTCACGATGCCGGTGCGCCGGGCGATAACCGCGGGTTCTCCGATCTGCAGCGTCCCGTGGATTTCATGCCCGAAGAATGGCTCCTTTTCCGGCAGATGCTGCACGGTCTGACCGTGTGAGCCGATAAAATCGACCCTTTCGGGTAGCACCGAGGCTTCCTGCAGCAGCGCCAGAGCCGCTTCAGCAAACAGTTCTCCGAGCAAAACGTTCATCCGGCAGATCGTATCGACGCTTCCCGCGCCCGGCCGGCTCAGAGCGATGATTTCCTGGCCCAGTCCGCGCGGGTAGGGAAAATCGAGGAAGTGTTGCAATTCCACAGCCGCACCGGCTCCGGCGCCCGTGATGGTTACCAGGGCCGCATCGATGCCATCGACCGAGGTGCCGGACATCAGCCCGACCCCTAATTTCTCGTGTTTTGACCGCAGCGCGACTAATCTATCCATGCTTCACGCTGGAACCGGAGGAAGCGCCGCTTCCGTTCGTCCCGGATGTTGTCTCCTTCACGGTTATTTGCCCAACAGCTCTGCCGCCCGCATCCTCTGAAACCTCGATGATGCCCCTCCAAACGGAGCCGGACAGAACTCAATCGACAATATCGAGCTCCCGGAGGATAGATCTTGTTATCTCAATCCTCGGAACCAAAACGTCGTCAAAAGTTTTACCCTCGATATTCATAGAGAAATAATAGACATTGTCCTGCTTTTCGACGTAACCCACAAGCCAGCCCAATGCTGAATGCCCGCCGTCATCGAGTGAGCCCGCGCCGGTTTTGTAGCTTAGGGTATATTCGTCCTTCGCTTCCTGGACCAAGATCGATTTGACCGATTCTATCGAGTGCCCGGAGACATCAATCCGGCCAGAATAGAATTTTCGCAGGAACTCCACCTGCTCCCGCGCAGATATTTTCAGACTACCGTTCAGCCAGAAACTATCGATCCCGGAAGAAATATCGGTATTCCCGTAGCCGAATGCGGTCACGTAACTTTGCATTCTTTGCTTTCCGATCTGGCTGGCAATATTCCTATATGCCGGGACGACCGAGTATTCTATCGCGCTCCTCAAATTGTGGCCACCGCTCCAGGTTTTCGGCCACCACTCTTCTGCCGGGTATTTCCGGGTGTCCCAGGTCAGAGCCTGGTCAATATCGGAGACGACGCCAGTCTCCAGCGCGATGACCGAGTTGGGAATCTTGAATGTCGAAAAGGGAGAGAACCGGGTACTTGCCCTCACCTCGTTTACGACAGTATATTGGTCTGAATTCTGGTCATACAGAACCATCGTTCCCTCGAATTCCCCGAAACATTTGCTCAGGTCGCCCCGTCCGCAGCCCGGCAATAAGACCGTCAAGAGCACCAGCAGTATTGTTCGCACCCTATATCCTTTTTCCAGCGCTGAGCATCGGTTGAGCGACTCAGCCCTTCAAGCCGGCGACTCGCCCTTAACAATCCTGTCGAAAATCTCGCCGGTGACCTGCCAAACGCGCTGCGGGTTGTCGCTGCGGTTGTAGGACATGTAGGCGTTGCCGAGATAGCTCCAGGCGGCGAAGTTGCGCACGCCCGCCGCATACGCCACTGCGGCCGCGCGTTGCAACTCGTTTTCGCGACCCGAGGCTATTTTGTAGGCCTGCAGCCAGATTTGCGCCTCTTTTCCATGTCGCCGGCAAAGCTCGACCACATCGCGGGAAAACCCGCCGACGAAGCTGTCGATGTCCTTGTCGAAAAACATCCAGTAGGGATCGGTCCCGAAAATATCCAGAGCGGGAAGTCCGGCGACACG
>CAZTNL010000037.1:0-11843 GCA_964614885.1 uncultured Calditrichaceae bacterium
CCGTCAATCATCCCATCTTTGCCGACGACCAGGGAGTCGCTGGTCGTGACATTGCCCTTGACCTTGCCGTCGACCCGCAAGGTGCTCTGCACCTTCAGGCTGCCCTCAAATGTGGACCCTTTTCCGATAATCGTATTCAGGTTTCCACCGACAGTCGCTTCTTCAAAGTTTTTCTTGCCCAACATATTTCTCCCCGATTATTCCAACGGCTGGCGCATGCTAATTCGTGCTAAAATTTGCGTTGAACGCCATGATATAGTCTTTCGGATCGACGGGCTCGCCATCCTTCCAAATCTCAAAATGCAAATGCGGCCCGGAACTCTTCCCGGAGGAGCCAAGCAAAGCGATCGGCTCGCCCTTCTCTACGTATCCTTTCTCCGGCTTGAGAATCCTTTGATTGTGGCCGTAGTAGGAAAACAGCCCGTCCCCGTGGTTGATGATGACGAGATTCCCCAGGTCGTAGGTCCAGTTCGCAAAAATAATGGACCCGGCGCCGGCCGCGTGAACCACCGTCCCCTTTTTCGCCACGATATCGATGCCGCGGTGCCGCCGCGGGCCAAACCAGCCGCTCTTTTGAAAATCCTGAGTCAAAATTCCCTTAACCGGCAAGAGAGTCGGCACGTTCTCGGCGAACTCATGCATCTTGCTCTTGCGCGGCGTCAGCAGATAGCCGCTTCGCTTCTTGAACACGTTCAGTCGCGGTTCCTGCTCGGTACGAACGGCCGGTACGATGTTGTCAAATAACGGATTCGACTCCAGCGAGCCGGCGGCATCTGCCGCATCTACACTTCCGCGTTCCACACCGAGCAAATGCCGCACCTTCTGATAATCTTTCTCAAGGGCGTAAAACTGGTCGGAAAGCGAAATGACCCGCTTATTATCTTCCTGCAACTGAGCGTTGTATGCCAGCACCTGCTTGTGCCGGGCGTAGAGCTCAGCGTATTTCCAATAAAAAAAGGCTCCTGCAACAATGTGGACAAGAAGCAGGACCCCCACAACGTAGAGGCCTTTAACAACAGAAGTCTTCAGTCTGAAGCTATACGGTTCGGCGTTGTCCTCGGGCACGATGAGGATAGATATTTTATCGGAACGCCTTTTCTGCATTTAGCTGACTGTCTTCAGATTCTCCCCATCCGCTGTGCCTGACCGGCCTCAAAAAAACAGACAGGAATTTATACCAAAAATAAAAAAAAAGCAAGCGCTTTCTTTACATTACAAACAATTCAAAAGCGGACCGACCGGCCCCCTAATCACCCTCGACAACTTCAAGGATCCGGTCGATGTCGTCGGCCGAGTAGTACTCGATCTCGATTCTGCCGCCCTTACCGCCCTTGTTCTCCAGAATTTTCACCTTCGTACCGAGCGCTTCGCGCAGCTTGTTTTCGACCTCGCGCATCAACGGTGACATGTCGCTCGCCTGCGCCGGCCCGGCCTGTGCCTTGTCGGGCTTCCCGGCCTTGCGCTTTTTGATCGCGCTTTCGACCTGGCGCACCGACAGCCGTTTTTTCACCACCTGCTTCCAAAGTGAAATCTGGTCCGCGGCTTCTTCCAGCCCGAGCAAAGCCCTGGCATGCCCCGGGCTTATTTCGTCCGCGACCAGGCTCGCCTGAATCTTGGCGGGAAGTTTCAGCAGGCGCAAAAAATTCGTGATCGTCGAACGGTCTTTGCCAACCCGCTTCGCGACTTCGTCCTGCGTCAGCTCGCACAGCTCTATCAACGTCCGGTAACCGTTGGCCTCATCGATGGCATTCAGATTTTCGCGCTGAATGTTTTCGATGAGCGACAGCTCGATCATCTCCTGGTCGCTCCCCACTTCGAGCAAATAAGCGGGAATCCGCTCCAGCCCCAACTCGCTGACAGCCCGCAGGCGTCGTTCGCCCGCGATCAACTCGTAACCGGAGTCGACCTGGCGAACCGTTATCGGCTGAATGACGCCGTTTTCGGAAATGGACTGCTTGAGCTCGTCAAGAGCCACAGGATCAAATGTTTCGCGGGGTTGGAACGGGTTGGGCTTTACCAGCGCCACCTCCACTTCTCGCAGACGATCGAGAGAGGAACCGCTGTTTTCGGAGTCGGCCGTGGACATTTCAGGGATGAGCGCACCCAACCCCTTTCCCAGGCGCTTAACGGCCATTGCTGAGCAACTCCTCGGCCAGATTCATATAACTCTCGGAGCCGCGGGAAATGGCATCGTAGAGGATGATCGGTTTGCCATAGCTGGGCGCCTCGCTCAGCCTGACATTTCGATCGATGACCGTCGTAAAAACCTTGTCGTCGAAATACCGCTTCACATCCTCCGCGACCTGGCGCGACAGATTCAGGCGGCCGTCAAACATCGTCAGGAGAACGCCCTCGATCACCAGATTCGGATTGAGGTGTTTTTGCACCAGCCGGATGGTGTTGAGCAACTGCCCCAGGCCTTCCAGCGCATAGTACTCGCACTGAATCGGAATGAGCACCGAGTTGGCAGCCGTCAGCGCGTTGATGGTCAGAAGACCGAGCGATGGCGGACAGTCGACCAGCACATAGTCGTGGCGGTCGGTCAACTTCTGCACGGCGGCGCTCAATTTTTTTTCGCGCGACATGGTGTTGACCAGCTCGACTTCGGCGCCGGCCAGCCGCACGTTCGAGGGTACGAGCTCCAGGTAATCGAGCTGTGTCGGGATGATCGCGTCACAGATATTAAGTCCCTCGATAATGACTTCGTAGATGCTTTTTTCTACGCTCTTGGCGTCGATGCCAAGGCCGCTGGTGGAGTTCGCTTGCGGATCAATATCTATGAGGAGAGTCTGCTGTTCGGCAACCGCCAGACAGGCCGAGAGATTGACAGCCGTTGTGGTTTTGCCGACGCCACCCTTTTGGTTTGCAATCGCAATGATTTTTGCCATAAAAATTTCCGGTAAACAAGCAACCGTTTTACTCCTTTGAAAACTTCACCGAATATAGTCTATTGGGTCGCGAAAATCAACGAAAAAAGTTGCCCGCTGCCTGTCGGCCGCTGGAGAAGAGCGCAAACAGGCGGTGGCGCGCAGACGACACAGGATTCCCTCTTCGTTTCCGTTTCCGGTTTTCACCCTGCCGGCGGCCTCACCGGGCTAGAACGGTTTGAAAATCGACGTTGTACCGCCGCGGCGCTCCACTTTTACCTGACGGAGCTGTGGCGCCTTGATATTGATGATAAAATAGTACCCCTTGCCGATTCCGGATGGGCTCCAGTCGAAACGCGCCTCCCAGCAGTGCAGGTCGCGGTAGAACGACAGCCTCTGGTCGACCACCTTGGTTTTCTCCAAATCGTAGCGCAGCTTATAGCCCAGCCGCCAATTGCGGGTCACCTGCAGCTCGACGTTGCTCAAATCGACGTAGGCTGTGCGAGTGGTGAAGTTCGGGTTGCTCTTGTTGATGCTGTAGGAAAAGGACAGGTTGGCCTTCCAGGGGATATCGAGCGCAGAGAAGGCGCTCTCGGGTGAAAAGCCGTCCTCGTAGTTACCGCCCGCCCTCGGGCCGGTCGCGCCCAACTGGGCGACTGGTGCGGCCTCCTGGCCGCCGGCGGCAGGTTTCTGGCTCGACTTCGCCTTCTTGCCGGACAGCGACCAGCGCGCATCGATGCGCATCGAAGTCAGCTGCGGCCGGATAAAATCGTTGATCCGGCGACCCAGCGTCTGGTCAAAACGGTAAAAACTGTGGCTCATGCCCATGGTCACCGAAAGGGCCCGCGTCGGGTTGGCCTGAAACCGGGTGGAGAGGTTCGACAACTTCAGGCTGTCCGCCGCAAAGTTGTAGCTGCTGCTGAAGTTCAGGTCGAAGAGCTTGACCACGCGTTCCTTTCCGGTCTGTCCAACTTTCATCTGGAAAAGGTTGTTCAGGCGAAAGTTCATATTCATCGCCTTGCCCCGCGGGGAGCCCTGAAAGCGGTCCAGCTGCTTTTCGACCCCGTTGGTATCTTTGACCGATTCGAAGTACTTGCCGGCAAGGTCGGGGCTGAACGAAAACCCCACCGATGGCGACATCTTGTGCCTGATGGCCCTGACCGGACCAACGCCGGGAAAGGTGCCGTACAGATTCGTTGTGGTGTTCGCCGTGTAGCTGTATCTGTAGCGGCGAAAAAAGCCTTTCTTTTCGTCGAAATTGAACGAGTTCGTCGAATCGACCAGCGTGAAATTTTCCTTGCGCCGGTCCAGCCAGTCCTCCTCGTAATTAAAGGACTGGTTGAGTCCGATCACCCCGAGCAGCTTGTTCTTCGGGGTAAAACTCAGCGCGATGCGATGGTTGGCCTTGCGGACGTCAGGCGGCGGCGAGCCGCTGGTATCGTCGTTCACCACGTTGGACGCGCTCAGCCGGTAATCGTAAAAGATCTGGTTGTACCATTTCGATTCGTCCGTGTTGCGCCCACGGGCGCTTTGTTTGAATGGGATGATGGCGGAACGGTTGCGGGTGAAATTCAACTGCGGCAAGGTCAGAGAGGAGCTGCCACTCTCCACATCCTTCTGGTGGCGGACGTTGACCGTCAGATTGTTCTTGCCGTCATCCCAACGTTTGCTGAAGGTGGCGTTCGACTGAATCTGCCGGTTGAGCCGCTCGCTGCGGTTATCGCTCAGGTCCTTATAGAAGGTGTCGCTGTTCTGCAGCAGTGCATTCACGGTAAGCCGGGTGTTCTCATCGATCGTCTGGTTGTGCTGTACGCGCAAATTCCACAGCCGTTCGCGCCGGCCGCTCGGAAAGTTCTTGTGTGTAAACGAACCGCTCACACTGCCCGAGAATTTATAGCGCAGCGCATAATTGGTCTTGCCGCGAAAAAGCACCCCCGCGCGGTCGTAGAAATCCATAGTCATCTGCATATCCATGTAATCATTCGTCGCCCAATAGTAGCCGAGGTTACGCAGGTAACGTCCCTCGGTCGGGCTGCTGCCGAACTGTGGAATGATGATCCCGGATTGCCGGCCGGACTCCTTGGCCGGAAAGATGGCGAACGGGAAAATGGCCAGCGGTATTTTCCCCAGGAAAAAGACGACAGGCTTGGCGATAACCTTGTCGTTGGCGATCACTTTCATCTTCTTGCCGCGAAAATGAAAATGCGGTTCCTCCTTGTCGCAGGTGGTGTAGCGCCCTTCTGCAACGAAAAAGATGTTCGAGTCGACCCGTTTGACCGTGTCGCCGGCATAGTACCCCTTCTGAAACTGGGTGCGCCCGCGCACGATGCGGCCCTTTTCCGACTTGAAATTGTACTCCATTCGGGCGCCGGTCATCTTTTCCTTACCGTCGGAGAAGAGCGGAACGCCCCGTTTTTTCGACCGTCCGGCGGAGTCGGCAGCGACGGTCGTATCCGGAGCTTCTTCGGCGACCACGATATTTTTTTTCCAGTTGATCGTGATCTTGCCGGCCTCGATGGTGATGTCCTTGTACTTGACTTTCGCATCACCGAGCAGAGTGATGATGCCGGCGGTCTTGTCGCTTTCTATGGTCCTCGCCGAGTATTCGACCTTGGCGTCGATGCCTGAGGCAGCCGGTTTGATGCTTTTGGCGGGTCGCGTGCTTACGGCTCTCTTCCCGCTCGAATCGGAAGGCGCAACTACTGCGAAAACCGCCTTCGCGGTGAGGGCGGAAAAAAGAATAAGAACAGCCAGAGGAGCGCCAATGCGGATCTGTTTCACCAATTCGGGACTTCGCTTTCCTAGTCTGGTCCAACACAGAGAATGGCAATATATGCAATGTTTAAGACAAATTGCAACGCCGGATTGTTCCGGCAAGGCCCTCGGCTGCGCGCGATTTGGCAATCGCTTGTTGATTTTGCGCCTTTTCAACCCTATGTTTAGTCCTGGCCAGCGGTTGCCCAAGGCGACCACGGCAAACGTACCTAACCCGGAGGAACCATGAGAATTCTAATCAGCGGCGCCAGCGGGCTTCTGGGAAGTGAGTTGCAACCCAGCCTGCGCCGGGCCGGCCATGACGTCAACCACCTCTCGCGAACGCGTGGCAGCAAGGAGTGCTGCAACTTCTATTGGGATCCGTACGCCGGCACGCTCGACGACCTGGCGCTGGAAGGCGTGGAAGCGGTCATCCATCTCTCCGGGGAAAACATCGCCGGCCGCTGGACAGCCGCAAGGAAGCGGGCGATTCGCGACAGCCGTATTCAGACAACACGTTTTCTCAGCCAGGCGCTGGCCGGGTATGAGCAGCCGCCGAAGGTGCTGGTCTGCGCCTCGGCCATCGGCTACTATGGCGACCGCGGCGACGAGCTGCTGGATGAATCCAGCGCGCCCGGCTCGGGATTTTTGGCGGAAGTCACCCGCGAATGGGAAGCGGCAACCGCTCCCGCCGCCGAGCAGGGCATCCGGGTGGTAAATCTTCGCATCGGCGTCGTGCTGAGCCGCAAAGGCGGCGCGCTGGCGAAAATGCTGCTGCCGTTCAAGCTCGGCGCCGGAGGCAAAGTCGGCGGCGGCAAGCAGTATTGGAGCTGGATCGCCATAGACGATGTCGTCGGCGCGATCGGGCATGTACTGACCCACGACGTTGCCGGGCCGGTCAACGCAGTGGCACCCGAAGCCGCAACTAATGCGGAGTTTACCCGCGCGCTCAGCAAGGTTCTCTCCCGACCGGCGCTCATGCCGCTGCCGCGCCTTGCCGCCAGGCTGGCGCTTGGAGAAATGGCCGAGGCCTTGCTTTTGGCCAGTACGAGGGTAACACCCAAAAAACTGCTGGCGTCCGGCTACGAGTTCCGCTATCCGCACCTCGAGGGCGCGTTGCGACATGTCCTCGAAAAAGATTCATGATTCTGGGTGCACGTTTGAATTGCGCAGCTTTCTCTCCCCCCTGCGGGGTTCGAGAGCAAGGCCACGAAACGCCTGCCAAAACCAACCCCGTACATGAATGTCGTGTTACGACCGATTCGACCCTTTTTCGACAGTCCCGAACGGGTGAAACAGCATGATCACTCACCACCCTGAGATCGTACCTGTACCCATAATTCGTAATTCGTAATTCACCGCGTTGCAATGAGCCAGGAACAGGAGTGCATTTTGGCAACCTCAGATATTCTCGAAGAGCCGTACAAGATTCACTCTTATGAAGTGGACATGAACGGCAACGCCCATTTGCCCGCACTCTGCCGTTTCATGCAAGAGTCTGCCTGGAATCACGCCGAACAGCTCGGATTCGGCTTCACCGATCTCGCGAAACAAGGCTATTTGTGGGTACTGGCACGCCAGCTTGTGGAAATGAAGACCTACCCGAAGTGGGGCGACACCGTGACCCTGCAAACCTGGCCCAGCGCGCGCCAGAAAATTCTATGCTTCCGGGATTTCAGATTGTTCGATGAAAAACGCGAACTCCTCGGCGCCGCCACGACGACCTGGTTTGCCATCGACCTGAAAACGAGGCGACCGCAGCCCACCGACCGCTATTTCACATACGCGCCGCCCGCCGACTGCCGGCAGGCGGTGCCGGAACGCGCGAGCAAGCTCAGCTTTGAATCGCCGGCCGAAGGCGCTAGAAAATTTGTCGCCGGATTCCACGCGATCGATGTGAACGGTCACGTCAACAACGTCACCTATCTCGAATGGCTCATCGAAAGCCACACGTTAGACTTTTTGCAAACACATACGCTCGCGCGCCTGGAGATCAACTTTCTCGGAGAAGCCGCCGCGGGTGACACGATTGTCGCCAGACTTAGGCGCCATTCAGAACAAAATTACCAACAAAGCCTGACCAACCAAAGCAGCGGCAAAGAACTGTGCAGAGCGGTCACGACCTGGCGGAGCTGACTTCAGGTCGTTCCGGTTGCCTCCGGCCCACCATTTCACAAATAAACGGACAAACCAAATTTCACAGCATTCGGGGTGATTCGGAATGACCGTCGACGAACGACCCGCGTGTCAACCCCGGTCGCCCGAGTGAACTCGCTCGTCGTCTTGAGCCGATCATACGCGAGGTCGACGCCGTATTCGGCAAGAACACTGATGTTTTCACGAGCAAACCATTCAACTCCGAGGACAGCATTGACGCCAACGTTCCAGCCGGTCTGGACGCTCTCGCTGCTGCTGTTGTTGTCAAAGGGACTCCCCGGTTTGCTGCTGCTTGAACCTCGACCGTAATTCAGCACCGGCCCGAATCCGATAAACCTCGTGAGCTTATTCGACGGTGCCGAGTAAAACAAATACTGCAAACGGATTGTTGCCGCATGCTGATTTGAGTTGAGATCGCTGCGCGTCGTCATAGGTTCAGTGTCGCCCGTCGCAGCGGTTTCTTGATCCTGATCTGAAATATTTCCGGAATAACTGAGACCCAAGCGAAGGGCGCGTTTCGCCGAAAAATGGCGCTTGGCGGAAATGAGCGTCCCGTCGAAAGATGTCAGGGTGAGGTTGCGGCTGAACTGGAATTGGATCGACCACGAGCCGGGCCGGAGCCCATAGGTGGAATCCGCCTTCTCCTGGGCGACTGTTGCGGTTGTCAAAGAAAGGGTTGCCGGCCCCAGCAGCACGGCTGTCAGGCTGAAGCATCGATTTCGCATTTGGCTTCCTTTAGTTAAGAATGAGAATCGTGAATGGAATCAACTTTGCCTCGCCCAGCCAACACCCCGGCAGGCAATCGAACGCGCCCGCCGGTATCCCTGTCCTCTATATACACGTTTCAGAAAAAGAAAATCCCCATGCACATACTCCACAACTCCTCCGGCAGCCGCGGCCCTCCCGAAGACACCTCGACCCAATCCGACTATAGCTCGAGACAGAGAGAGTTCACCCTCCGGAGGCTTGCAGCCTCCGGAGGGTAATTTCCTACCATAGTTCGATTAAGACGTTGCGGAAAGCAACCAATAATTCGCTTCATAAAATTTCAATCCTACCATAGTTCGATTAAGACGATTTCCGCGTATTCCTGCGTTGCCGCGTCGTCATCCTATTTCAATCCTACCATAGTTCGATTAAGACTGCGCCTGGGTGAACAGACCTGCCACCGGCATCTTGCATTTCAATCCTACCATAGTTCGATTAAGACAAAGTCAGACACATTCACCCAAACAAAAAGGAGATTATTTCAATCCTACCATAGTTCGATTAAGACCTTGCTCGTTCCTTTTGGAACAGGCAAGATTATGTAATTTCAATCCTACCATAGTTCGATTAAGACTGCCGGTGGTTCTGGTCCGCGCGGTCAGGTGCGCATGTATTTCAATCCTACCATAGTTCGATTAAGACGAAGTTTTAACCCAATGGCGGCATAATGCAGATACTATTTCAATCCTACCATAGTTCGATTAAGACAATATCATTTGGATAGGGAAGTCGGAACGGGCCGTATTTCAATCCTACCATAGTTCGATTAAGACTTTATTGAGATAATAAAGTATCTTGCTAAATTGTGGTATTTCAATCCTACCATAGTTCGATTAAGACACATAAGCAGATCGAGGCCGGCAACGATGGCGAAGTGATTTCAATCCTACCATAGTTCGATTAAGACCTGCCGCCAAGACCAATTATAAATCCTGCACCAAGAATTTCAATCCTACCATAGTTCGATTAAGACAAACCGGGACTTTTACCAAGTCGTAGCAACGACCGCATTTCAATCCTACCATAGTTCGATTAAGACAAAATATCTCATTCTATCCCCGCATATCCAAGTATATATTTCAATCCTACTCTGCGACCTTAACATATTGTAAATAAAGGGTCGGCTAATAACCGAGTCACAAACACACAACAAATTTAGGGAAATAGTAAAGAAACAGGCAGGTTTTGTCAATACTCGTAGCACTCAACACCGTCCATTGTGTTCCAAAATGTTATATAGCTTTCTGCGGTCTTCAGGGTCAAGTTCTCCAATTGTTTTTGACATAAACTCAGTTTCAGACTTGAGTTCAAGTTGTTTCGCTTCACCATCCTGAGAGATTCTTGTTTCTATCACGTCTAATTCTGCAATTATTTTGCCTTGAAGCCTGTCAAAAATTTCAATCAATTTCTCGGTCGATACTTTTGTGAAGTCTCTTTTTTGAAGCTCGGTTTTTACTTTCTGGTAAAGTATGCCTAAATACTCAAGCCTCTGTCGTTTCATAAGTGAGAATTGCTCGGCCAGGCTCTCAAAGTGAAATAGCTTCAACTCCGAGATTTGCTCTGAGAATTCCTTTTGCCATTTCAAGAGAACAGGTTTAGACGTGTCGATTTCCTGAGCTATCTTGTCATAGGAATGGCCCTTGGCCCTCAACTCAATGAATCTTGTCTGCTCATCAACTGTCTTTGCCATTTTGAATCGTCCTTTGTAGGGCCTACTGAAATTCAGGAATTCCCCGCATGTATTCTTGCCATAATTTGATTGAGAAAGTGCCTTAGAATTAGGCTATGGCCCTTTTACCGGTGGAATTCAGCCGCTTGTCTTATTTTCTGGTCAAGCTCTAAGATGCAATCGTTCGGCTCAAAATAGTTCTCATTCCCCAAAAGCTTCTTGCACCGGTAGTAAGCCCGGTCATTCATTTCTTCATCTTCCCTCGCTCTCTCCAAACGATTTAGGGCCATCTCTCGCCTTATTGCATCTGTGAGACATAGAGCCTCAAGATACTCTTTGCAGTCTTTAACACCTTTCATTGGCAGCCCTTTGTCTTTGAATGTTCCAATCTTCTTTATCTTGAAATACGCATCCTTCCACCGCTTTATTTTGTCACTGTAGAAATTTTGATTGTATAAATCGACCGCTCTTATCTCACTTTTAAACTGTCGCTTGGGCCGCTTTAGAAACCTTAGCTCATACCTCAAGACATTTCTGCCTTGAAAAACTTCAGGGACTCGACCGGAATGCTTTTTGTCTTGACACTCTTTCACCTTGTTATAGAATACCAGTTGCCGCATCCCGCCCTTATACCTCAAGCCCTCATAGTCATACGTGAAACGCTTGAAGTATCTAGCCATGCCCAAATGAATCATGTATTCTCTCACCGGTCGACTCAAGATGAAATTCGCGGCAATGTCGATCCGCTCAACCTTCGCCCTCTGAATAGGCAAGCTCAAACAATCGCTCAGTTTCTCTATGGCTCTTTGAGTTTGCTTTCTGGTAAACCGCTCAAAATTGTTGCCGTTGAGATATTTTGACAAACTGCCTTGAACCGTCAACGAACTATCGCCAACGCTCACCCTCATATTGTCCAGGCTACCATATTGCCTATACTCTCCCGTCTGCTTGAATCTTGTTTCAACGCCGGTAAGCAAGCCAGGAATTCGCCCGGCCTCATCGCTTTCAAGCCTAAACTTAACCGTGTCGTACATTGGTTAAAGTGCTGACAGAAAGTGTCACAAGAACCACCTTAATATCGTGTATCATTGGCATATTCTCAGGCCGCCTTAAAATGTTCCGCGTCTTTTCTCAACGCCTCTATGTATATCATTTTTCTTTGCGCAACATCTGAGCCAACCCAAGCACAGATTTTGCCGGGCCCGGAGACCACAGTTCTTTCCTCTCCGCGAAGTTCGCGCATCTGTCGAATCTGCCTTTTTCATACGGGCACCGCCCCCCACGCGCCCACTCCTCGAACCTCTTTCCCCCATCCTCACAATTCTCGCAATCGTATCTCATCAACTCGAGACACAGTTTGTCCGATACCTTGCCCCAATTTGCCAACAAAATAACTGTCGGCGCTGGGAGTTTGGCCTCCCGGAGGTCGGCAATCTCAAGAAGCAATTCCCCGGTGAATCTGTTTTTGATCTTCATGGCTTTCTCCTTTTTTAGTTAGTTTCTCATCACAACGTCAATATTTCAGTTTTCATTTTTCCCCCCTTCTAGCAATTAAGTAAGACCTATTTAAGAAAAACGCCGTCAGCATGTCAAATGAGCTATTCAAGCAATTTAAGATCCCCAACCCG
>CAZTNL010000038.1:0-11618 GCA_964614885.1 uncultured Calditrichaceae bacterium
CGAGTCGCGGGTAAATTCGAGCTGTTGCACAGTCAGAGAGAAGCTGTCCTTAAGAAATCCGGCTTCCTGGGTCTGGCTGCCGAGCGTCGATATCAGAGAATTGTAAAAGTCTCCGAACGTCGTGCTGCCGGAGCTCATGGTTTTGTTGTCCTGCAGGGCCGCGATGGCCAGCGCCGTCTTGTTGTTTCCCGGTTCGTTGGCGACATCCGCTGCCGCGATCAGATTGGCGTCATTCAGCACCTCGTTGCTGACTGCCATATCATCAGCGCCGCTGGTGTTCGGATCGAACAGGTTTGTGCCGGTGATTCCGTCCAGATTGTAACCGGCCGAATGCACCGCGTTTACAGAGGCGGCAAACGTGCTGGCGAACTCGTTGAGCTTGTTCAGATATTCTGGAATGTTCACGTCCCGCATGTTCAGAATCCCCTTCATCTTACCATTCTTGATGTCGAGCACCGTCCCGTCCCGCTCCATCGTCACGGCAGGCCCGGGATCGGAGGCGTTTTGCGAGACCAACGCCAGCTTTTCCGATTGCGAATCGACCACGAGCGTCCGGCTGGCAACGGAGACGGTGATGGCGCCGAATTTGTTCTCCAGCGTCTTGACATCGACGAGTTTCGACAACTGCCCCACCAGCATATCCCGCTGATCGCGCATGCCCGGCGCTTGATTGCCCCCGACCTCCGCGTTGACGATACGGTCGTTCATCTTGGCAATTTCCGACGTCAGCCGATTGACCTCATCGACAGTGGAAGTCAGTTCGCGGTTGAGCTGTTCCTGGTAACTCGAAAGCTGGCGGTGAATTCTGTTGAAGCCGCTGGCCAGCGACATCGCCCGCTGGCGCACAACCGTTCGGGCGGCGGTGCTTTCCGGGTCGCTCGAGAGGTCCTGAAACGCGTTGAAAAAGTCTTCGACATTGCGGCTCAGGCCGAAATCCGACGGCTCGTTGAAAATATCCTCGACGAACTTCAGGGCATCGCCCTTGAACTGGTACTGTTCGAGCGATGGCCGTTCGCCGAGCAGTTGCTGGTCCACCAGCGTGCTGCGAACGCGTTCGACTGATTCAACATTGACGCCGGCACCGAGAAAGCCAAAAGAGCTGGGCGCGGCCCGCATTTGCGACAGGGTCACCCGCTGGCGCGAATAGCCCTCGGTGTTGACGTTGGCGATGTTGTTACCGGCGGTGTTCATCACGCTCTGCTGCGCGAACAGCGCACGCCGGGCAATTCCCAAAATTCTGACGATATCGGACATGTTCGTACCTATATGCTCTTGTCTATGACTTTCCGTACTTCCTGCCGCATCTTGCCGTCTTTTTCATAGATGCGCGCCGGGTCATGGCCGGTGAGAAGCAGCTCCATGCTTTTCTCGATAAAGTTCAACGAGTAGTTCAGGAGGAACTGGTTGTTCTTATTCAGCACCTGAATCTTTCCGATGAGGCTTTTGAGCAGGTCGCGCTGTTCCTGCAGCCGTCGCGCATATTTCTTTTCGACACTTACTATGATCTCGCTCAGCTTCGGATTCAGATTCTTCATTTCCAGCTCTTCGGCGAGCGCTTGCGATCGTTTCAGCCTTTCCGCCTCCAATGATTGCGTTTCACTGGTCAGCCGGCTTTCATCTCTGACGCTGTCATTCAGGCGTGCGACCTCTCCTTCGACAATCGCCCGCTGCTTTTCATGCAACGTGGTCAGGAGGCGATTGAAGGCATCGATTTCCTGAGAGATGATGGTGATGAGCTCTTCTATAATTTTTTCCATTACCTATAGGGCCCGGTAATTGGTCAGTACTTTATCGACATATCGCCGGGTTTCCTTATAGGGCGGCACGCCGCCAAATTCTTCCACAGCCGCCGGCCCTGCGTTGTAGGCCGCCAGGGCGCGTTCGAGGTCGCCCTGGAAACGATCGAGCAACCGGCGCAGGTACCGGGCGCCGGCCTGTACGTTCTGCCGAGGGTCTTTCCGGTCGCGCACGCCGAGCTCCCTGGCCGTATCCGGCATGAGCTGCATCAGCCCCACCGCGCCTTTATCGGAAACAGCCAGCGGATTGCCAGCGGACTCAACGTCAATGACGGCTTGTACCAGCTTCGGATCGAGATCATATTTTTTGGCAGCTTCATCGATGATTGCCCGATCCCATTCAGGCGCCGCGGCGGATGGCCGCAACGGCCGGATGGGACGAAGTTTGTAATCCTCCAGCTTCTGACCGGAATAGCGGCCCTGCTGTGTATTTGTCAGGCTGTTAATTATCATATCGGAGATTTGCAGGCCGCCCTTGCCGGCGACGGTGCGGGCGATGTTTTCGTCGAACATGCCGGAATAGAATTCGCCCGCGAGGCCGTCGCCGAACAGTCCCGATTTCGGAATGCTCTTACGCATGTTTTTCAGGATCTGTGTCAGGAAAATGGCCTCGAATCCGTCGCCGGCTTTCCTGAGTTTGGCCAGCTCCTGCTCCGACAGCTTCCCCCGGTGCTTCTGCAAACGGCGCAGCTCCGACAGAGTCTGATCGGCCGCACTGTTTCTCAGATTGAAATTGATGTTTTCCGTGCCTGACATGCGCGTCGGTTCCCCATTACATGATTACGAGTTCGGCCTGAAGGGCGCCCGCTTCCTTGATCGCCTGGAAAATCGCGATGATATCGCGCGGTTTGACGCCGAGTTGGTTGAGCGCCGAGGCGATATCGCTGACGGTCACGATGTTTTTGATGACGACGTTTCTGGCTTCATCGGACTGGACGACGGTGTTGGTGATACCGTCGATCACGGTGTTGCCGTTGCTGAAGGCGCCCGGCTGCGAAATGACCGGTACGCGTTTGGTGTGAATGGTCAGGTTGCCATGCGATACCATGATCTCCGAGATCTGAACCTCGCCGCCGGCGACGATCGTGCCGGTGCGTTCGTTGATGACCACCTTGGCCACCCGGTCCTGGCGCACCTGCAGGCTCTCGATTTCCGACAAAAATTTGACCACGTCTCCCGGCTGCCGCATGCCTTCCGGCCAGTCGACGGCGACCGTGGCCGCATTGACTGCCGTAGCCAGGGAGCGGGAGAAATGCGCGTTGACCTTTTCAGCCACGCGTTCAGCCGTGGTAAAGTCGGGCTTGCGCAGGGCGATGCCCAGGGGCTTTCGCAGGTCAAAATGGTATTCGGATTCCTTGCGAACGATGCCACCGTTGGGCACACGGCCTACAAGTGCGTAATTCTGCCGGATGCGTTCGCCATCTCCGGTCTCGATGTTGAAGCCGCCGATGGAAACCGGGCCCTGTGCAATGGCATAAAACTCGCCGTCTGTGGCCAGCAAAGGCGTTTGCAGCAGGACGCCGCCTTCCAGGCTTTTGGCATCTCCCAAAGAGGAGACCGTCACGTCGAGGCGGCTGCCCACGTTCACGAACGGGTCGATTCTCGAGGTGACCATGACGGCCGCGACGTTGCGCACGCGCAACTTGTCGACCGGCACGGTGATGCCGAATTTTTCCAGCATGTTGGTGACGGCCTGCACGGTAAAAATGGCGCCGCTGGCACCGCTGCTGCGATCTCCCGTGCCGTCGAGGCCGATGACCAGCCCGTAGCCGATCAGATGTTTGGTCTCGAGCCCCTGGTAGGAAGCAATATCTTTGATGCGCGCCTGCGCCCGCGTTTTCGCAGGACATAGCAGCAGGCAGACGGCGAGCAGAATCGCCACATCGGGCAGACGCCTCAATAATGGATTCCGGAAAATGCAATGCATTGACAGTGGTTCTCCTATTTCCCTGCCACGCCGAGGACCCAGTAGGCTGAGGCGGTCAGGCCGGCCATCAGCGCCCAGGTGGTCCAGCGCGCTATGAACGGCGGCTTGCCGAGCTTGTTGATAAGCCCGTCTTTCTTGTAGGCGATTTCGACATTGGCCAGATTGTAGGAGAGCACCACATTGTCGGAGCTGATGTCCTTTTGCCGCGCCGTACCCTTGATGTTCAGCAGGTAGGTTTCGCCGTTGACTTCCAGCTTGCGCTTGCCGAGAAGGGTCAGGTTGCCGTTGTCGCTGATTTCGGTCACCACAGCCGTAATCTTTCCTGTTAACGCGTCTTCCTGCTGGCTGGCCGCCTTGCCGCTGTTGTCATTTTGAAAATCGGCTTCGGCGGAAAACTTTGGCAGAAAGCGGGTCAGGTTTCCGGTGATTTTTCCTGATGATTTCAGCTTGCTCTTTTCGCTGCCGCTCATGCTGGTCGCCTGCGACCCGGTCGTGGATTCGATGATCATGATGGTTACGATATCGCCGACGGTCTTGGCCTTGAAATCGGTGTAGAGCGAGCTCGAAAGATACTTGTCGAAATCCTGAGCGTGCAGCGCCGGCGTGCCGGAAAAATGGACACCGAGCATCAGGAGCAGACAAATCATGACGGATTTTTTAACGTGAGGCGACATCCTTTTCCTTCCTGTGTTGTTAGAAGTCAACGACCACAGTCTCGTCGTTGACGATCTTACCGCGATAGACTTTGCGGTTTTCCGGGCACTTCACCATGATTACGTCGCCGATGCCGCCGTCCTGGCGTGCCACGCCAGGCAGGATCAGGACGACCCCACCTTTGTTGAAATGAATTTTCACGTGCTTGCCGTTGGCGACCGCCGGCACCGGCCCAATCATGGCCGGTTTGATCATTTCTCCCGGCCGGAGGACCTTGCGGGTCCGCATGCCCACGACCTGGTCCTCTGCCGTATAAAAATTCTGTGCAAGGCGGGTCGTTTCGAGGCGTTCCAGCTTCACTTCGCGGGCAGACACCACTTCGTGCCGGCCGATGAGTTCGCCGCAAACGACAACATTCTGGAAGGTCCGCACCCGCACTTTCGCGGCAACTTCGTCCTGCAGCTTTCCGTGCAGAAAGAATCCGCAGCGGACCATCTGCAGCCCTGTCCTCGCCGGTTTTTTCCCGGGCAAAACGCGCATTTCATCCCAGGCCGGCAACTCGGCTACCGGTTTTGTGATCGACGCATATTCCACCATAACATCTTTTCCCGGGAGCCCCAGGCGCGATACGAAGTCAGCATGGAGTACCTGCACCAATTCAGCGCTCAGGTTGTGCTGCGGGTGGGCGTCGGCCGCGCCAGAGAACAAAGCCAAGACGATCAGCGGAAAGCAAGACGGGATTCGGAGAGCCGGTCGTAGCAGTCTTTTTCGATTTGGGATCATGGTGTGGACCAGTTATGTGCGATTACCGAAATCACTAGCGCTTCAGGCTGTTGGAAATTTCCATCATCTGTTCCGCCGTTCGAATGGCGCGGCTGTTGACTTCGAAAGCGCGCTGCGCCACGATGAGCTCGACCATTTCGTTGACCACGTTGACGTTCGATTTTTCCAGATAGCCCTGCATGACGTTGCCGAATCCGGCACTGCCCGGACTGCCGAGCACCGGGTCGCCGGACGCGGCGGTGGCTTCAAAGAGATTGCCGCCGATGTTTTTTAGCCCCCCGGCATTGACAAATTTGGCCAGTTCGATTTGGCCGAGCTCCTGCGGTGTGGTCTCGCCTGAGAGCAATACGGACACGGTGCCGTCGGTGCCCACGCTCACTGCGGAGGCGTCCTGGGGGATGGTTATGGACGGCTCCACGGCCAATCCTGCCGCGTTAACCATCTCTCCGGTCGAGGAAAGACTGAGGTTGCCGTCGCGGGTGTAGGCGATGGTGCCGTCCGGCTTCTGAATCTGAAAAAAGCCGATGCCGTCCAGGGCGAGGTCGAGCGTGTTTTCGGTGTTGACGACGTCGCCCTGGGTGAAATTCTTGACGTTGGCGATTGGGCGGTTGCCGTGCCCTATCTGCAGCTCGGTCGGCAGTTGCGTGTTTTGCTGGTCGGTAACTCCGGCCGGCCGAATGGTCTGGTAGAAGAGGTCCTGGAATTCGATCGAGCTCTTCTTGAAGCCGGTCGTATTGGTGTTGGCCAGGTTGTTGGCGATGTTGTCTACACGCAGGCTCTGCGCGAACATGCCCAGGGATGCGGTGCGAAGCGCTCTGATCATGATTTATGCTCCGGATTCGTCAAAATGAATGTCACTATCATATCGTGTATCCGCTATGCGACGCGGCCGAGGTCATTGACGACACGGTTCAGAAGTCGGTCTTGCGATTGTATCATCTTCTGGCCGGTCTGGTAAAAATGAAAGATTTCTATCATCCGAACCATCTCTTCGACCGGATTGACATTCGAGTCTTCCAGAAATCCTTGACGGAGTGAAACGGTCTCGACCGGCGGGGCCTGGCCGCGGCCGTTTCTGCCGTAGAGGTTGCCGCCGATTTTCGTAAAGGCGGCCGGATCGTCGATCGAGACCACCTTTAGCTTGTCGACGATCGCGCCATCGACCAGAACTTCGCCCTGGTCGTTGATCACGACCTGAGATGGGGTGGTGGTTTGCAGGTCGATTTCTATCTCGCCGCCTTCTCCGAGAACCGACATCCCGTCCTGGTTGACCAGGATGCCGTCCTGGTTGAGGGTGAAACGACCGTCGCGGGTGTAGGCTTCGCCACGGGGGGTCTGGACCGAAAAGAGGCCGTCGCCGGAGATCGCAACATCGAATGGGCGGCCAGTGCTTTTGAGCGAGCCCTGCGAAAAATCGATGGTGTCGCCGGTCGCCGGGATGTGTGCCGCGCCCTCAAACTTGTTGAACTGCCGCACTTTGATTCGCTTTTCCAGCTCATTCCAAAAGAGCTCGTCGCGTTTGAATCCCGTGGTGTTGATGTTGGCCAAATTGTTGGCGACGACGTCCATCTGGTTCATGCGTGTCACCATGGCATGGCCGGACATTGTTAATCGATCGAGCATCTTTCCCTTTCCGTTTCGTGGTCGTTTTACGCAGCGGATTTGGCAACAAGCATGCCACTGGTGGGCAGGCAATTCGAAATGTTGTTTATTAAAGATTTATGTTCTACATGAATGTCGGATCGGGGGGCATTCGCTTGGGAGTTTTTACTTGCGCCATTCTTGTCTGAAGGAGTTTTTACCTGAAGGCAGTGCAGATGGGAGGCCGGCGAATCAGGCTCAGGAGTGCCGGGCGGGCTCCGAAGGCGCGACTTCTGCGGTGGTCACAACCGTTACCTCGGAGCCGGAGTGCGCCGCGGCTTTCCGCGCTGCGTCACTCGTGCGGTTAAACCACTTCAGCACCGTGGACTCGAGGGTTTTCAGATTTACGGGTTTCGGGATATAGTCGTCCATGCCGGCCGCAAGACACCTGTCCCGGTCTCCCTTCATGGCGTTGGCGGTCATGGCGATGATCGGAACGCGACTCGAGCCCGCTTCCTGCCTGCGGATGGTTTCGGCCGCTTCGTAACCATCCATCAGCGGCATCTGGCAGTCCATAAGAATCATGTCGTAGGTCGCGGTCTGGTGCATGGCTACTGCCTCCTGGCCGGACTCAGCGAAGTCGACCCTGCAGCCGATTTTTTGCAGCATCTTGCCGGCCACCTTCTGGTTGACCTCGTTGTCGTCGGCGAGAAGCACGTGAATCTCCCGGGAGGGCCTCTCTGCGGCCGTGGAGCGGTGCTGCGCCTGCGCCGCTGATTCCGCAAGGACGTAGCGCGTGATAAATCGTCTGGGCGCTCCCTCTTTTTTCATGGCCACGAGAGCTGAAAACGTCTTCAACAGATGGTCCCGGTTGAGCGGTTTTGTCAGATAGGCGGAGAAACCGAGTTCCCGCAGTTTGGCCACGTCGCCTTTTGACGTCGAGGAGGTCAGCAGAAGCAATTCCGTGTCGGCCAGCTCCTCGGACGACTTGATCTCTCCGCCCAGCCGCCAGCCATCCGGTCCGGGCAGTCGGGCGTCGAGGACGACGATCTCGTAAGGATCTTCCTGCAACGTCGCCGACCGCAGGCAGGCCAGCGCCTCTTCAGGCACAGAGAAAGTGTCGCAGCGCAGGCCCCAGCTCCGGGCCATTTCCATGAGAATGCGGCTGCTGACCTCGTTGCCGCCCACCACTGCCACGCGCAGTCCACTCAACGACTTGTCGCTGAAACTGGGGCTTTCAGCCTGCTTGTCGATAGGCAGTCTGAGCAGGAAGGAAAAGACCGAGCCCTTGCCGGGTTCGCTTTGCACTGTTATTTCGCCACCCATCAGCTCGACGAGCTGCCGGGCGATGGCGAGGCCAAGGCCGGTCCCGCCGAATTTTCTGGTGGTCGATGAGTCGGCCTGGGTGAATTTTTGAAAAATGTGTTCGATCTTGTCTGCCGGAATGCCGATGCCCGTGTCTTCGACCGCCACCTGCAACTCGGCTTCGAGACCGTCCCGGCTGAGGCACTCCACGCTGAGCAGCACGTGCCCCTCAGTGGTGAATTTGATCGCGTTGCCGAGCAGATTGGTGATGATTTGTCTCAGCCGGCCGGGATCGGCGATGACCCGCGTCGGACAGCCGGGCGCGTAGCGCACCAGGAGTTCGATTCCCTTTTTTTCTACCCGAGCCATGAGCAGACTGGCCACCTCGCGCAGAGCGAATTCGAGATCGAAGGGGATCGGCTCGATAGTGAGCTTGCCGGCCTCTATTTTGGAAAAATCGAGAATGTCGTTGATGATGGTCAGCAGGGCGTCGCTGGAGCGGCCGATGGTTTCGGCGTAGTCCCGCTGTTCCGGAGTCAGGTCGGTTTCCAGGAGGAGACTGGCCATGCCGACGACGCCGTTCATCGGCGTCCGAATTTCGTGGCTCATATTGGCGAGAAATTCACTCTTCGATTCGTTTGCGATTTCAGCCGCCACCGCCAGGTCGCGGGTGTCGGCCAGCGCCTGTTCGAGAAAACGATTACTTTCTTCAAGCTCGACTTCCGCGTTTTTGCGGTCGGTAATGTCGCTGATGGAGCCTGCCATGCGCACGGGCTCGCCATTTTCAGCCCAGAGCGCCTGGCCGCGCGAAAGAAACCAGCGGTAGCCGCCGGCTTTCGTCTGCAGGCGATGTTCGACCGCGTACTGCACGCGGTAGTGAATATGCTCGTCCAGCGCCCGCAGTACCCGGTCTCTGTCGTCAGGATGCACGGCGTTTTCGAAGGCTTCGAACGAATCCTCGAATTCGTCGTCGGCGTAGCCCAGCAATTCTTTGAAGCGCGGCGCGAGGTATACCTCGTTGGTCAGAATGTTCCAGTCCCAGATGCCGTGGCTCGAGCCGCTGACAGCGAGTTGGAAGCGTTCCTCCGTACGTCTGATATCCGAAATGTCGCGCACAACTGCCAGAACTTCCTCGCCGCTGTGCACCAACCGCACTTCGACGTCGTGGGTTTTTCCCTGAGCGGTATGGCGATATTCAAATTTTTGCATCTCGCCGCTTTCCAGCGCCAGCGAAATGCCCTGCATAAAGTCCCCGGCGAGGTCTGTGGGCAAGGCATCGACAAAGTTTTCTTTCGAATGATTTTCCAGCCACGGTCGCAGCGCATTGCCTTCACCGGCTTGAAATTCGATGAGCCTGCCGTCTGCGTCCATCCGGAGGATGATATCCGGCAACGCCGCAAACACGGCTTTCAGCTTGGCTTCGCTGCGGTGCAGCAAAGCGAGATCCGCCTTGTGCCGCTCACTTTCGGCTTTCAGCTGCTCGGATTGCGAGCGTTCGTTGCGCACGGTCTCAACGTAGTGGCTGATCATGCCGATCAGCGGCACCAGGTATGCGACGATTTTCAGAAAGTGGGCAATGTTGAAACTGCTATCGAAGAGCGCCGACGAACCGTACGCCATGTAGAGCTGCGTGGCGATCTGCGGGATCATGCTCAGGAGCACCGCCTGCGAAAAAACAGACTGCGCCTGGGCGTGCAATCTGGGCAGTACAAAGGCGCCCGCCAGTATAAACAGCACCAGCGGCGCCACGTCGAACGGCCGGGTCATCAGTGCATCCGGATACATCGTCTGTGGCAGGTGCCGGCTGAGCGCGCAATAGCTGATGATGGCGTAGGCGGCCAGGCCGAATACCAGGCTGACGCCGAAGATGAAACCGGCGCTGCGGGTGATGTTGCGTCGTCGACCCCAGAGCACCAGCGCCGCACCGGCCAAAAGAATCATCGCGTTGAACAGGCGGCAAATGGCCCATGTAAACGGGATGAGGTTACGGTTGTCGGCTATGGCCGTGATCAGGCGGTCCGCTGCGAGCGTGTGAAACGCATCCATGCAGCCGGCGAAGAAAAGCGCAACTGCGATGATCGGCGTGGTCACATCGCGGCGAAGCGAGAAGCTTGAAAGCGCCAGAACCACCGTGAAAATAGCGATGAGAAAGGCGCTCCACTCCAGCAGCGTGTGGATAAACGCACCCGAGAGTCGTTGGAAGAGCGCGTCCGTGGGCAAAGACTGCGGAATGCCCACGGTCCCGACCAGGTCGGCGGAGCCGAATGACATGCCCACTGTTTTGAGCAGCAGTGGCAGCGCGCAAACGAAAACCAGCCCGCCGACGATCAGCGGCGCCGTGTATTTGCGCGACACAGCGATGCTCTCAAGCGATTTCATCAAGTGAATCGTTCCTGCTTTGCGGGTTGTGCCTCGAGCTGGTCGTGGACGGCTCACAAAAGGGACTTGATTTCCTGTTTTACCTGTTCGAACTCGTCGGCGATTCGGACTACAATCTCTTGTGCGCCCTCGACGCTGGACTGCTTGCCCACTTCTTCGAGTTGAAGAAAGAGCTTTGCCAGGTTGTCAGCGCCGATGTTGCCACTCGCGCCTTTCTGTGCATGCGCCGCCCGCTCAATCTGTTCGGGATCGTCAGCCGCCAGAGCTTCGCCGATCGCTTTCAGGCAGCTCTCCGTCGTGCTCAAGTATCCCTGCAGGAGCTCCTGCAGGAAATCCGGGTCGTCATCATCGGCGAGCTCGCGCAACTGCTCGATCACTTCGGGGTCCAGGGATGGTTTGGTCATGCTGTCTCTCTATGGTTAGCCTGCATTATTTATAGCGCGGCCGAGCCGCAATATATTTAGCCACGGATGACGATGTCGTGGCCATGTCGTTGATTTTTTCTTCACGCCCTCGCGGGTTCCGAATCTTTCAAGTCAGCAAACGTTCGGTTACTTTATCGTCGCCGGTGTCTCTTTTCTTGACCGCGGGGGTGGCCGGGATGCGGTCGTGCGGGCGCCCCCCTTTTTTCGGCAAAACAAACTTGCGTATTTCCTCTGAATTTGCTTTTTTAGGCAGACTGTTCAATTAAGGAAAAACCTCAGGTCAATCGGTTCAGTACAGATGCCCCTCTTTCCAGATTACCACATCGGCCCCCGGGCGATGAAATATTTCAAGCTGGGCTACCAGTGCCAAATGCGCGGCGATCTGGAAGAAGCGGTGCGCCACTACAAACGCTCGCTTGAAATTGAGTCCTCAGCGGAAGGGCACACCTTCCTCGGCTGGGCGTACAGTTTCATGGGCAGGCTCGACGAGGCGATCGATGAATGCCGCCGGGCCATTGCCATCGATCCGGAATTTGGAAATCCGTACAACGACATAGGCGCGTACCTGCTGCAGTCAGGCGCCGTCGACGAGGCGATTCCGTGGCTGGAAAAAGCGCGGACGGCGCCGCGTTACGAAAATCCCGAATATGCCTGGTGCAACCTCGGCAAAGCCTACGAGCTGAAGGGATTGTGGCCGCTTGCCCGGGAGGCCTACCAGCAGGCGCTGGAAATCCGCGGCGATTATCTGCCCGCCACGGCAGCCCTCGA
>CAZTNL010000039.1:0-11554 GCA_964614885.1 uncultured Calditrichaceae bacterium
GCAAACCGGGACCAAGTCATGGAAGAGTCTGAGATAAAAGATCGCATCCTGTCGACGGGAAATATTCCCGGGCACGTTGCCGTCATAATGGACGGCAACGGTCGCTGGGCAAGGCGGCAAGGGCTGCCCCGCGTTCGCGGGCACCAGGAAGGCATCAATTCGGTGCGCGAAGTGGTTCGGGCCAGCGGCGACATCGGCGTCAAGTATCTGACGTTGTACACCTTCTCCACCGAGAACTGGAAACGGCCCAGAAGCGAAGTTTCCGCGCTGATGAGCTTGCTGCTAAAGACAATCCGTGGTGAAGTCGATGAGCTCAACAAAAACAACGTGAGGTTGAATGTGCTCGGACGGCTTGAGGATCTGCCATTGCCGGCGCGAAAAGGCATGCAGGGCGCGATTCGCTTCCTGCGTAAAAACACCGGTTTGACCCTCAATCTGGCCCTGAGTTACAGCAGTCGGCAGGAAATCACCGAAACGATCCGCAAGATTGCCGAACAAGTTGATGCCGGCACGCTCGCCCCGGCCGATATCAACGAAGAAACGGTGGCCGCCAATCTCTACACCCGCGACCTTCCCGATCCTGACCTCCTTATCCGCACCAGCGGTGAGCTGCGGATAAGCAACTTCCTGCTTTGGCAACTGGCCTATACGGAAATCTATGTTTCGGAAGTCCTCTGGCCCGATTTTCGCCGGAAAGAGTTCTTCGAAGCCATCGAAGCCTACCAGAAGCGGGAACGACGCTTCGGAAAAGTCAGCGAGCAATTGCAAATAGACGGGAACAATGGCGTCAGTGAGTCGTTGTAACCGATGCCCTGGTTGTACAGTCTGGTCCTTGGTCAGTCATGATTCGAAAGTTCTATTTAACTACCTCCCTCTTTGTCCTCTGCATCCTGTTTGTCCTGTCGACAGGATGGAATTTCCTGCAGATTAACCGCGGTCTCAAGCAAATCATCGTCGCACATCTGCGCTCCACCCTGGGCGACAACTGCACGATCGATCGCTTTTCGATGGGATTCGGCGCGCTCAATCTGGAAGGGGTCCATCTGGCCTTTGACGACGCTCCGTACGAGCTACGGGTCGAACAGCTCAAGGTGGGCTACAGTCTCCGCAGTCTCATCCGGGGCGGCCCGATCTCTGAGAAGACCGCGGAAGAAATCACCCTGTCCCGACCGCACCTGGTGATCCGCAGCAAAGGCGGGCAAACCCTCCCGGAGTCGACCTCCTTCGAGCTGTCCGATGATGCCGAAAAAATGTATCGCGCCCTGATCAAGGAATATGATTTCATCAAACGCATTACCGTCGCCGACGGTGAAATCGAGATCGTTGAAGAGGGCAAGGAACAACCCAGTCTCAGCGTTTCCGGTCTGAACGGTTGGGTGTACACCAACGGCCGCCGCCAGGCATGGGTACGCCTGGCCGGGCATCTGTTCGATGCCGAAAACTACAATCTTGCCATGTACGGACAGCTTGACCTCGAAAGAGGAGGTGTCGACTTTCTGAATGTCACGTTGCACGACTATGAGCTAAGCAACGCCGTGCATTTTCTCCTGCCCAAAGGTCTCGAAGTCAAGAGCGGCACCATCGAAGGAGAAATAAGCATCACCGAAAAACTCCAACCTGAACGCGGTTTCGAAATCGGCGGGCGCCTGTCGGTGCACAATGGCTCTCTGCACCTGCCGTCGGAACACCTGCTCATCGAAAAACTGGAGGCGGTGGCAAATCTGAACGATTCGAGTCTTGAACTCAAGGAATCGAGCCTCACCATCAACGGGTCACCGGCCAGATTGACCGGGAAGGTCGGCAATCTGCTGCATCCGGACCTGGCCCTCCGGCTGCACTCAGACAATCTCAATCTCAACAAGTTTCTGACCAGACTCCTCCCGGAAAAGAAGCTGCCCTTTGGCGGAGAGACCGCGGTCGAAGTGGTGATTACAAATCCGGAAGGCGGCCTGCGGCTCACCGGTTCGTTGCGCTCGTCGCAGCTCTCTTTCTTCAACAAAGCGGTCGACAGTGTTTCGGTCGATTTCAGCCTGGACGAACAAACGCTGGCGTTTCCCGCGATTTACGCTGCCGCCAGCGGCACTCACTTTTCCGGATCGGGAAATATCGATCTTACCTCGCCGCAGCGCATCGTCAACTTCGAAATGCAGGGGGGCGGCGACTTTACTTCCGGGTTACATGCCCTTGGCCTCAGGCTGGCCAAACGCGGCGATGGACATTCCAAACTCAGGGTGTTTGGACCGATCCTCAACCCGGTGGGCAACGGCTCGTTCTCGCTCAACATTGAAGGCAAGGCCGCCACCCGCCTGGCAGCCGGCGGCACGTTTCGTTACAGCCTCGGGCAATGTACCTTCCATCTCGCTTCTGCCGACGATTCCCTGCAGGTCGATGCCAGCATCGACAGTCTCTTTTCGCGAACATCCCTCACCATGGAGGTCACGAACGTGCAGAAAATGTTCGCCTTTTCCAACAATCCCATCGTCCGCCTTTTCAAAAATCGCTACCAATTCAACCTGCAGACCGAAGGCCGCACGGACAGCCTCGGTTTCAAAATGACCGGGTACCGGAAACGCAACTACAAAGAAGCCTTCAGCATTTCGAGTGTCTACTTGAACCGTGCGGGAAAGCGGCAGGTCGACAACCGTATCGTGCTGCTGCCCAACAGCAGGCAGAGCGCTTCCGGCAGCTTCAAACTGCTGTTTGAGCAGGGGATGACCAAACTCAGAGACCTGGATGTCGGCGGCTGGATTACCGGGTCGTTCGATTTTTCCAACTCCAACAGCTACCTGCATACGGGCAAGCTGAACATCTCCGGGCTGCCACTGCCGGTCACGTTGGCGCTGGCAGGCAAACCGATCGAGGGCAATTCGGGATTGTTGTACGGACAGGTGACCCTTGAAGGCGAGTGCGAACAACCGCAGTTCAGCGGAAACCTCTGGCTCCTCGATGCTTTTGTCAACGATATTGGCCCGATGAAGGGCAGTCTCGATTTCACAGCCAGTCGGGAACATCTGGAGGTCAAAAAACTAACTGTAGAAGACAATGAATCGCTGAATCTCATTGCCACCGGCAAATACAATTTCCGGACACGCCAGGTTGATGCCAGCATCGCCGGCTCCCACGTTCGGGTCGAAAACATTGTCGACCTGTTCTCCAACACCAAGGGTGTGGTCGCGGGCGATGCGATCATCCAGGTAAACATGCACGGCAAAGCGCCGGAAATTCCGGTTTTCGGCAGCGTAATCGTCTCGAACCCGCGCTTTCTCATGCTGAAATTCGATGAGGTCGTGTTGAATTTCGGTTCGCAGGACGCCCCCAACGGCTCTTTTGTGTCGGATAGGGTTATCAACGCCGGGTGGGCCAAGCTCACACACGGCGACGATTTTGTGCTGGAGGGTCCGGCAAAACTGCCTTTGCAGGCAGATGTCGAACAGGACATTTCCCTTTCCGGAGACGGCAATTTTCTCGCCATGTTGCCTGACCTGGCGGATGTTTTCGGCGAATCCGAAAGCGAAGGCCATCTCGATTTGAAAATGGCCGGTCTGTATACACGGCCCGACCTGAGGCACAGCAAGCTGACTTTCACCAAAGGGAAGCTCAAATTCAATTCCGTCATCAAGCACATCGATGAGCTGGAGGCCAATTTGCAGGTGCTCGATGACGATTACTTCCTGCAAATAGCTAAACTGGACGGCACGATCAAGGGGCAGCACATTTCCCTTACCAACACCAACAACGTGGCCGGACTCGACCATGGCTCCTATGAAGCGCTGCGAATCGGTGGGGATGATTTGAACCTCGGAGCGCTCTTCCTGCACACAGACCCGGACGGCATTCCCCTCAGCATCCCGGGTCTGATGGACAAAGGCGACACCGGCCGGTACGCTTTCGATGGCTACGTGCCGGGAGAAAGCTTTTTTATCACCGGTCCCTGGCAGCGCCCGGTGGTACGCGGAAAAATCGTTGTACGCCACGCCAATCTGCGCTTTCCTTTCGATGAAGGTCAGGGCGAAGGCAACCCGGTCGTTATGAACATTATGGACAATATCAACTGGGATGTGTACGCTGTTGCCGACAAGGACGCCCGCTATGTGACGCAATTCGGTACGGGGGTCTACGTCAATATGGAGGTGGACAAAAAGAACAGCAAGCTCGATTTCAAAGGCATTCTCAAGGATTCTACCTTCACGATTGGCGGTAAAGTCGAATCGTCCCGCGGCGATATCGAATACCTCGACCTCAATTTCCGCGTCGAGAAAGTCGGCGCCGAATGGACCCGGCCATCTCTCGATCCGATCGTTTACGGCCGGGCCTGGACGGTTGTCCGGGACACGCTGCTGAACGTGCCCAACGACGTCTACCTGACGTTGGTCACCACGGATGACCTGACCAGGCAGGAGGTCAGCAGCGGGCGCTGGGACCGAATTCAGGTGAGGGTGTCATCCGAGAATCCAGCCTACCAGCAAACCCAGAGCGAGTTGATGGCCTCCCTCGGCTACTCGTCGGACACGATCGACGATCAGGCGAGAAAGGTTGTAGGCTCCAGCACGGACAAGTTCCTTTTCCGGCCGATTCTGCGACCGATCGAACGCCAAATCGAGCGTGGCCTGTCGCTGGATTTTGTCCGCTTCAGCTACGCCATCGCGCAAAACTTTCTGGACTCGAATGTGAACAACGGCCAGTTGAGCACGACCCTGGCGCTGCTCAGAAGCAGTCGCCTTAGCCTCGGCAAGTACATCAGCAGTGACGTCTATTTATTGTACACGGGCGAGCTGAAAGCGGGGATCGGCCTGCAATTTCAGAAACGCGGGGTTGGGCTTGAACATGTGTTTGGACTTGAGTACCGCCTGGGGCAGAGGTGGCAGTTGCAGATGGAGTACGACTACAACACGCTGCTGGAGACGCACAAAGACGACAAGAAACTACGCCTTCGCCATTCCTTTCCCTTCTGAGCCATTACTCTTCAGGTTCCGGCTCGTTCAGCAGTTCGAAAACCTTATTCTCCAGCTCCTTTCCCCGCAGGTCTTTGTAGCGGATAATCCCGTTTCGGTCGAGCAGAAAGCTCTTGGGAAGCGAGCGTATCCTGTACACATCCACCAACGGCATTTCCCAGCCGCGACCATCGGTGATCTGCGGCCAGTCAACACCGGCATTGGCCAGGTATGCGCGCAGATGTTCGACGTCGTAGTCCAGGTTGAGGCCGATGATGTCGAAACCGCGCCGGTGGTAGCGGTTGTAGGTCCTCTTCAGGTCGGGCAAGTGTTCCTTCCACGGCGAGCACCACGTCGCCCAGAAATCGAGCAGGACCACTTTGTTGCGGTAGTCAGCCAGATCGAGGATCTCCCCGTCGATGGCCTCGGAGCGAAACGCAGGCGCACGGGAATCGGTGCCGGGCGTGTCGCCGGCAAAAAGAGTGGTATCATCGCGCACAAAAACGATGCGATAGCCTGAGACCGAAACGTTCTTGACGTGGTAGGTCCAGCCACCCGCGGCAAACCGGCTGCTTAAGGGCAGGTATTCCTCCGAATCGGAAGCACCGGCAAGCACGCCGTCCCGATTGCTGTCGATGACGAGAGCGCCGCGATCGAGCTGGTCGAATGCGCCATCGAGGTCGTCATCAAACACAGCGATTTCGTAAGTTGAATCTCCAAGAGTGACATGGCCCTTGCGATACCCGTTGCGGAAGGCGATGACCACATCCGGCAGCTTATTCGTGTAGCGGTAGAACGTCACCGGATACGGGACTATTTGCTCCTTTCCCTCTTCAACATAGTTGACGTCGACGAGCACATCCCGCGACATGTAGGTCCGGCCGATCTCATCCCAATCCACATCGGTGTCGTCGCGCAGGTCCTGATTGTTGTTCTTGTCCACGTAAAGAAACATGCTGTCGTTGCCGGCCTGCTGTGCCAGCATGACGCTGATCAGAGAGTCCGGACCGTTTCCGAGTTTCAGCGCTCCGAAGCGCGCGCTAGAGATAAAGGCCGGCAGTTTCAGATCGGGCTCGGCTGGTGTATCCGAAAGGCGCACTTGACGTGGGTAGTAATAATCGACGACAGCCATCGCATCTGATTCCATTTCCAGATGGGCGACGAACTCCTCCTCCCGATTCATGTAGAACCAGGCAACCAAAGCGGCCAGCAGGAAAAAGCCCATCACCAGCGCAGCGACCCTAATCAGTTTGGTCATCTTCATATTCTTCTTCGTGAAAAATCGTAATTCCTGTCAACCGCTCCCGAATCCCGCGAAGCCTTGCCTGGCGGCTCGACGGCCAGGGTCGCGTGTCCTACTTTTATCGACTTGACGCGCGGCGCGGTTCAAGCTGTTCAGAAAAGGACGCACCTATGACGATTCCGTCAAAACATCGCGCAGGAAGCTGCCGGTGAGGGAGCGCGCGTTTTCGCAGATCGCTTCGGGCAGGCCCTCCGCCACCAGATCACCGCCAGCATCTCCGCCTTCGGGGCCGAGGTCGATGATATGGTCGGCGCATTTGATCACGTCGAGATTGTGCTCGATAACAAGCAGTGAGTGTCCTTTTTCCAGCAGGTGGTAAAAACAGTCCAGCAGCCGGGCGATATCATCAAAATGCAGTCCCGTCGTCGGTTCGTCGAAAATGTAGAGCAGACGCCGGCCGCTGCGGTCGGCCAAGTGCGCGGCCAGCTTCACCCGCTGAGCTTCACCGCCGGAGAGCGTCGTCGCCGACTGGCCAAGCCTGAGGTATCCAAGACCGACCTGCTGCAGGGCCCGGAGCTTCTTGAGCACCTTGGGCGCGTCCGCGAAAAAGGCCATCGACGCGGTGACCGTCATTTCCAGAACTTCAAATATGTTTTTCCCCTTGTAACGCACATCGAGCACATCGGGCGTGTACCGCCGGCCGCCGCACGCTTCGCATTTCAGGTACAAATCGGAAAGGAATTGCATTTCCACTTTTTCCATGCCAGCGCCCTCGCACTGCTCACAACGACCACCGCTGGTATTAAAGGAAAATGTGCCAGCGGAAAAGCCTCGGGCCTCTGCCCGCCGCGTCTGTGCAAACAGCTCGCGCACGCCGTCGAAGGCCTTGGTGTAGGTTAAGGGATTCGAGCGTGGCGTCCGACCGATCGGAGATTGGTCGACGAGCACGACCCCATCGATATTTTCCAGTCCTTCGATACGATCGCAGCGTCCGGCCCGTTCCTGCCGCTCACCGTTCGACTTCTTGATGCCGGCGTAGAGCACGTCGTGGACCAGCGTGCTCTTTCCCGAGCCGGAAACGCCGGTCACGACACAGAGCAAGCCCAGCGGAAAACGCACAGTCAGATTCCGGAGATTGTTTTCGCGCGCACCGTACACGGTTACAAAATGGCCGTTTCCGGTGCGTGGCTGCGCGGGCACTGCGACATGCTTGCGACCTTTCAGATACGCCGCGGTAAGGGTATCGACGCCGTTGCCAACCATGGCCTCGTAGCCGCCGGCATAAACAAGGTTGCCGCCGAGCTCTCCCGCTGCCGGTCCGAGGTCTACGAGATAGTCGGCGGTGCGCATCATGTCACGGTCATGCTCGACCACAACGACCGTGTTGCCGAGATCACGCAGTTTGAGAAGAATTTTGATCAGTCGCTCATTGTCGCGCGGATGGAGACCGATGGAGGGCTCGTCCAGCACATAAAGCGAGCCGACAAGCTTGAAGCCCAGGGCCGTCGCCAGATTGATGCGCTGATACTCTCCACCGGAAAGCGTTTGCGTCCGGCGGTCCAGTGTCAGGTAGCCGAGGCCGACGTCGACCAGATAGTTCAGGCGGCGCCGCAACTCCTGCAAAATCTGGCTGGCCACCTCCTGCTCGAACGCGCTGAGCGCAAGGTGTTCAAAAAAATCGTGCGCCGCCTGAATACTGAGGCGATTCACCTCTCCGATGTGCTTGTCCCCGACACGGACGTTGAGAGCCTCTGGCCGGAGACGATTCAAATTGCAATCCGGGCAGGGGACGAATCCGCGGTAGCGGCTCAGGAGCACCCGCACACCGATTTTGTATTTCTTGCGTTCCAGCTTCCGGAAAAAACCGCGAATGCCGGGAAACGGCCGCTCGCCATCGATAATAACCTGCTTCTGCTCATCATTGAGGTCGCGCCAGGGAAGATGGATGTCGATGCCATGCTTGCGCGCCGTGTCGAGCATCTGCGCAAACAACGCCTGCCGCCGTGGCGTGTTCCAGGGCGTCACGGCTCCCTGCAGCAACGACCTGGACGCATCCGGGATCACGCGCTCCATATCGAGCTCAATCACTTCCCCGAAGCCGCTGCATTTCTGGCAGGCACCGAACGGATTGTTGAAAGAAAACAAACGCGGCTGCGGCTCGATAAAGTCGAGATCACACCGCGCACAATGTAACGCCTGGGAAAAACGGAGCGGCGGGGCGTCTTCTACCAGAACGCTAAGGTGCCCGCCCCCCTCGCGCAGGGCCAGGTCGACGGAGTCCGCAAGCCGGGTCTTTTGCCCGGCAGCAACCTTCAGACGGTCGACAAGTACGAAGATTTGCTCCTTCAGCCTGGCTGGTTTCAGATCGTCGAACAAAACCAGCTCATCGTCGATCAAGAGACGAAAAAATCCCCGCTGTTTCAAATCCGCCAACTCGAGAGCCTTAGCATCCTTCGTCTTGCCTCGCAGAGGGAAAGCGAGCTGGATTTTCGTTCCCGCGTGCAGGGCCATCAGCCTAGCGACGATGGCGTCGACATCGTCGCGCTTAACCTCCTGCCCGCACCCGGGACAAAACGTGCGACCGACCCGGGCGAAAAGCAGTCGCAGGTAGTCGTGAATCTCGGTGGCGGTTGCTACGGTCGAGCGCGAGTTGCGGGTCGGGTTTTTCTGCTGAATGGCCACGGCCGGACAGATGCCGCGAATTTCATCTACATCCGGGCGCTCCATGCGTTCGAGAAACTGGCGCGCGTAGGCCGAGAGGGATTCGACAAAGCGACGCTGGCCTTCGGCGTAAAGCGTATCGAACGCGAGGCTCGATTTCCCGGAGCCGGAAACGCCGGTGATGACCACGAACTTGTTTCGCGGGATGTCGACATCAATATTCTTCAGGTTGTGCACGCGCGCGCCGCGGATTTGGATGGAGTTCAACATGGCGACGGGAAGTTACGAAACAAATTGGTCAATTCAAAGGCGTAGCGGATTGAGAGACATCGCGGCGGAAACCGCTTTGCGTATTTCCGCGACGATCACAAAATATGTTTTGCGCTTCGCATTTGAGTTCCAATTTCTTGAGGCAACCAACGATTTAAAACTGCTTTCTTTGCGGCTTAGCGTCCTTGCGGTGAGATTTTTTGAATAGCACAGGATAACAAATTCCCGCGAGGCGTGAGGCCCCGCGGGAACGGTTTTGCCTAACTCTTCAAGATTTGCACGATTTCAGTGATCATCTTTTTGGCGTCACCGAAAAGCATCATCGTTTTTTCGTCGTAGAACAGCGGATTACCCTCTCCGGCAAATCCCGGTGAAAGGCTGCGTTTGACGATCATGACCGTGCGCGCCTGGTCGACATTCAGAATCGGCATGCCGTACAGAGCACTGCCCTTCTTGGTGCGCGCCACCGGGTTGGTCACATCGTTGGCGCCAACAACCAGCGCAACGTCGGTATTCTGAAAATCGTCGTTGATCGCGTCCATTTCATAAAGCGATTCGTACGACACGTTGGCCTCAGCCAAAAGCACGTTCATGTGGCCGGGCATCCGTCCCGCCACCGGGTGAATGGCGTAGCGAACCTTCAGTCCGCGCTCAGTGAGCAACTGCGCCATTTCGTTGAGCACATGCTGTGCCTGCGCAACCGCCAGACCATAGCCCGGCACGATGATAACCGACTGCGCGTTGTCGAACATAACGACCGCATCTTCGGCGCCATAGCGTGTTACCTGCTTGCGCTCGCCGGAGTCGCCGGCATCCGCCCCGCCGGCACTGCCGACCGCTGCAAAAAGGACGTTTCCGAGCGAGCGATTCATGGCCACGCACATGATCTTGGTCAGAATAAGACCGGAGGCGCCAACCAGCGCGCCACTGATGATCAACACGGTATTGGAGATTACGAAACCGGTTGCAGCCGCGGCCAGACCGGAATATGAATTCAGAAGTGAAATGACCACAGGCATGTCTGCACCGCCGATGGGAATCACCGAGGTGACGCCGATAACCGCCGACAGAACCAGGATGGCCATCAGGAACATCAGGTTTCCGGGATCCATGGTAAACATCGTGGCGAGAACGATGCAGGAGAGAATAATCAAGCCATTGAGGAAGGTCTGCCCCTTAAAGGTGATCGGAGCGCCTTTCATAAGGCCCTGCAGTTTCGCGAACGCGATCAGACTTCCGGTAAAAGTCACGGTGCCGATGAAAACACTCAGGGCCAGCGTAGCGAGCACGTTCACCTCAGGCGTCATGGCCGGATTGGCGCTGCTCATGCGGAAATATTCCGACGAAGCCACCAGCGTGGAAGCCCCGCCGCCGAATCCGTTGAACAGCGCAACCATTTGCGGCATGGCCGTCATCTGCACCCGCTTGGCGATGATTGTCCCGATCGCCGAACCGACGACAAGGCCGATAATGATATTGGTAAAATCGAGAATTTCTCTGTCGAACAGGGTGATGACGATCGCCATCAGCATGGCCACCATGGCCAGCAGGTTGCCGCGGCGGGCGGTTTTCGGCGAACCCAAATCCTTGAGCCCGAGGATGAACAAGACCGCGCAAACCAGATAGATTATGTCAGTAAGAGTTGCCATTGCCAGCATTTCCTTCCTTATTTTCGGTCTTTGTCTTTCTTAAACATTTCGAGCATACGGTCCGTTACCATAAAACCTCCGACCACGTTTATGGTGGCCATGATGACGGCGAAAACTCCGAGAACGGTCGCCAGTTTCGTATTTCCGGCGCCGGTGCTGAGAATCGCGCCGACGATGGTGATGCCGGAAATCGCGTTCGAGCCGGACATCAGCGGTGTGTGCAGAAGCGGCGGCACTTTCGTAATCACCTCGAAGCCGACAAAAACCGCCAGCACGAAAATATAGATTGACACTAAAATGACATCAGACATTGCGAAGCTCCTTAGCTGAAGTTCTGCTTAACCATTTCGTTGACGATTTCACCGTCGTGCGTGATGCAGGCGCTTTTCGTAATATCGTCTTCGAAATCCAGGGTTTCATTTTGAAAAAGGTGCTTGAACAGCGTGGTGGCATTCTTCGAATGCATCTGGCTGGCATGAACCGGCAGTTCCCGCGCGAGATTCATGGCGCCGATAATGGTTACGCCGTGCTTTTTCACCGTCTGCGTCGCTTTGGAAAGCTCGCAGTTGCCGCCCTCGGCCGCCGCCAGGTCGACGATAACCGAACCGGGCTGCATCATCTTCACCATCTCTTCGGTCACCAGAAGCGGCGACTTCTTGCCGAAAATCTGGGCGGTCGTGATCAGAGCGTCCACCTTGGGCAGAAGCGCCCCGATGGCCTCTCGTTCCTTTTGCAGGAACTCGTCGGACATGGCCTTGGCATAACCGCCAGCGGTCTCGGCGTCTTCCGGCATTTCCATT
>CAZTNL010000040.1:0-3009 GCA_964614885.1 uncultured Calditrichaceae bacterium
ATAGACTTGTGCTTACCTCGGATACCGGCAGTGTCAATCGGGGCGAACACGTTCTCAAACGAAATTGTATTTTGCAAGGTTGCACCGCCGCTGAATTTGCCGATACTGTCTGCGGTCCCGTGTTTGACCTGCTACAGGCGCGCCGTCAACCATTCGGATCGAGATAGAGGAAAGAGTTGTGTCCATGAATAAGAATACTGAAATGCAGGGCTTCTGGGATGAGCTGGCCAACGATGGCTCCTGGACCGCACACTACGAAGGACAGCCCGACCTGCGCACCTACAATTTTTACACGCGGCGGTCGGCTGTGCTCGATTTGCTCCGGGGTGATGAAGACTTCCCCCGAATCCTGGATATCGGCTGCGGCAGCGGCGATTATGGCGAGGTAGCAGAACGGCATAGCGGACGCTATTACGGCATCGACTACGCTCCGGAAATGATTGTCAAGGCGGTCGAACGCCATCGTGGCAACTCGGGCAGCTCGCGTTTTCTGGCGGGTTCCGGCTCGACACTGCCTTATCGCGACGACAGTTTCGATCTGGTCATCGCCATGGGGTACATCGAGTATTTCGAGGACCCGGATGTGACCCTCGATGAGATTCGCCGCGTTCTACGGCACGGCGGCTCTCTGGTGATGCAATCCTATAAGCAGGATCTGATGAGCCGCCTCGATGATGTTCTTTTCCAACCGATCCTGAGACTCATCGGCAAGGCGAGGCCAAAACCGCCGCTCCCGGATTCGTGGGTGGACAAGCAGTACTCGCGCGCCGAGCTGGATGCGTTGCTGCTCAGGCATGGCTTTGTGTGTGAAAGCGCTACCTACAACAACTTTTACACACTTCCCGGGGTGTTGCGCTTGCGCTATCCGCGCGCCTACATTCGCAGCTCAGAAGCGGTCACGAAGTGGTGCCCGCAGCTCGCTGGTTTTCTCGCGACCAACTACATTGGTAAGTACATATTGGAGAAAGACAGAGCAAGCGTCCCGGCACAGCAGTCGCCGCTGGCAGAAAAGAGTGCTGAGCCGGATGAAGTGTCAACGACAGTCTGAGGTTGAAGGAGTTTTGATGTCAAACAGCGGTACCCCACTTGTCAGCATTGTCGTTCCCTGCTACAATCACGCACACTACCTTGAAGAGTGTCTTCGCAGTCTGCAGGCACAGACCGTTGCCGACTGGGAAGCGATCATCATCAACGACTCGTCGCCGGACGCGCCTTTGATCCAGCCGGTCCTCGACCGGGTCAACGATAGTCGCGTGCGCCTGGTCAGTCACGACAGGAACCGCGGGCTGGCCGCTTCGCGCAATACGGGGTTCCGCGAAGCCCGGGCGCAATTCGTACTGCCGGTCGATGCCGACGACAAGTTGGAGCCAGACTGCCTGGAATCGCTCATTCCGGTCCTCACCAGCGACGACAGCGTTGATTGCGTGTATGCGGACGTTCGTTTGTTTGGCAGACGTGAAGATATTCTTGAATTTCCAGGGCCACCGCCCGGAGAAAAGATTCTGCATCCCGAGCATACGATTCCCGGCGCGGGCACGATGATCCGGCGGCAGCTTTGGGAGCGGCTTGGTGGCTACGATGAGCACGAGGAGTTGCGGCGCGGGCGGGAAGATTTCGAATTTTGGATCCGCGCGTTCAAGCAGGGTTGCGAAGCCCGGCGGGTGCCGAAACCGCTCTATCTCTACCGGATTCTGCACACGTCCATGAGCCTGGAATGCTACCATGAGGATGACGCCGTAGCAAACTACATCCGGGAAAAGAACGCGGACGTCTTCGATTCTCCGCAACAGGTCCGCGACTTTCTGAGCTATTTTTACCAGCGGGCAGCGATCGCCTCCTACGACAAGCATTTGCACTCAAAGGCGTTTCGTTTGGCCTGGCAAGCCTGGCGTCTCTCTCCTTCAAAGGACCGGCTGGTTTCGGTCGGCAAGACCGCTCTTCCGCCTTCCTGGGTTCGCGGTGTGCGCCGCGGCGAGGTTCGCCGGTATGTGCCATTTCTTGGCTACCCGCTGCGGGGAACGCAGCGCTTCAACCCCTTTTTCATCATTGGTGTAGCACGTTCGGGAAACACGCTCTTCCGCAGAATTCTTACATCGCACTCGCGCCTGCATATTCCGCCGGAAACATTCGTTCTCGGCGAGACGATTCAGAAATTTCAACGTTTTGGCGGCAAGATGAGCTGGCCGGACCTGGTGCGCTTCGTCTTTTCCCAGTTCGAGTTTCACCCCGAATTCCACACGTTCGACATTCGCCTCGAGCCTCTGGTGAACAGCCTGCTGGATCTGCCCCGCCGCCAGCGGAATCTCGCGTTTATTCTGAACAGTTTCTACCGGTACCACGCCCGGATGCACGAGCAGCCGGTCCAGCGCTGGGGGGACAAGACACCGATGAATTCACTGGACGACTCGCTGGTCCGTGGCGACCTGCCACGCCGTCCGGGAGAGGGCGTGCCCGAGAACCTGTTGCGCATCCGCAAGGTCTTTCCCGACGCACAATTTCTGCACATCTACCGCGACGGCTGCGATGTAGTTTATTCCTTTCTCCGTGGCGGATTTGTGGCGAATCTGGAAGAAGCGGCGACGCGATGGTTGCACACGGTGCGGCAGACGCGGAACTTCGTGCAACGCTACCCGGACGCTTGTTTTTCTGTGCGTTACGAGGAGCTGGTGAGATCGCCTGAAAAAACGATACGAGATGTTTGCGATTTTCTCGGCGAGACCTTCGAACCGGAAATGTTGACCTCCCATGACAGCGCGGCAAAGCTCGGCGATGTCCCGGCGTGGGTTTGGCACAAACAGGTAGGAGAACCGATCAATTCTGCGAATCCGGGCAAAGGGCGTGTCTATTTTTCAAGAGAACAGAAGGCCCGGTTGCAGTCGTTGATCGGTGATGAGTTGGAGTCACTCGGGTATGCCGGGGCGGACGAAGAGCTGTTAGAAAATGGTAAGGCTGAGTCCCGAAAATGAAGAAGGTTGAACTTGCGATTATAGGCTGCGGCGCTGTTTCCGA
>CAZTNL010000040.1:3109-6492 GCA_964614885.1 uncultured Calditrichaceae bacterium
TACAACTGGCCGGCGGCTTCAGATTTCACATTCAAGCGCGAGGCAGGCGGCGGTACCCTGGCGGATGCCGGGGCACACACGCTCGATCTCTTGCTTTGGTGGCTCGGCGACTACAAGAGCCTGGAGTACTATGACGACTCGATGGGCGGTGTGGAGGCTGATTGTGAACTTCGCCTCACCCTCAAAAATGGCGCCACCGGAGTCGTCGAGCTGAGCCGGACGCGCGAGTTGCGTAACACGATCATAATCACCGGAGAAAACGGAAGCGTTGAGGTGCAGTCTCAGTTCAATGCCGAAGTCAGGCTCCAGATTGCGGGGCAGGAGTCGACATTGACCGGCACGCCGCTGCCGGCCAATGTGCGCCGGGAGACACCGACCGGCCTCTTTGAATACCAGTTTGCCGGGTTCGTCGATTCCATTCGCAACGGCGCCGAGCCGCTTGTCTCAGGAGCTGACGCCCGCCGGGCAGTTGCGCTTATCGAGGCGGCGCACGCCTGTCGCAAGCCGCTTCTTTTTCCATGGGATCTTTCGAAACCAACAACTGAAACGATGAGAGTAAAATGACTGACGTGAAACAGAGCAGCCGCATTCCCTTGGTAGACCTTGGTGCCCAATATGAAAGCATCAGTGAGGAAGTGGGGCCGGCGATCGACCGTGTCTTGCGGCGCGGAGATTTTATTTTGGGTGAGGATTTGCTCCGGTTCGAGGAGGAATTCGCCGACTACTGCGGCGCCCGGCATGCGGTCGGTTGCGGTAGCGGCACCGACGCCCTGCACCTGGCTTGCCGGGCCATCGGACTGGGGCCGGGCGACGAAGTGATTATACCCGCATTCACGTTTGTGGCCACAGCCCTCGGCATCACCCTGTCGGGTGCAAAGCCGGTTCTCGTGGATGTAGATTCGGAAACCGCACTGATGGACCTGGAGCAGGTAAGCGCGGCCATCACCCCGAGGACGCGCGCCATCATGCCCGTTCACTTGTACGGCCAGTGTTATGATTTGCGACCGCTTCTCGATCTGGCGGAAAAGCACGGGTTGGCCGTTATCGAAGACGCCGCGCAGGCGCACGGAGCGCGCTATTCCGGCAAACGGGCCGGAGCCTTCGGTTCTGTTGGCTGTTTCAGTTTTTACCCGGGGAAGAATCTCGGGGCGTATGGCGATGGTGGCATGATGACCACGAACGACGACCAGCTCGCGGAGAAGCTGCGTCTTTTGCGCAACTGGGGCTCCCGTCGAAAGTATCATCACGAGGAGACCGGTCTCAACAGCCGCTTAGACACGATACAGGCGGCTATCCTGCGAATAAAACTGCGGCGTCTGGATGAATGGAACGAGCGCCGACGGGCGATCGCGCGTGCTTATGATGACCTCCTGGGCGAGATGCCCGGGCTCGAGCTGACACAGCAAAGGCAGGACTCCATTTATCATCTCTACGTCATTCGTCTTGCGGGTCGCGACCGGGCCCTGGAAAATTTGCACAAGGCTCAGCTTTTTGCCGGCATTCACTATCCGTTTGCCGTACACGAGCTCAAGGCGTATCAGTGGCTCGGCTATCAGAAAGGTACATTCCCGGTTTCTGAGGATTGGGCACGACGCTGCCTGAGCCTGCCGATTTACGCCGAAATGCCCCTGGACGCTATTCCGCGGGTAGCGGATGTGCTAAAACACGCGCTTTGATTTAAATCCTGGAGAGAATTAGATGCTTAATGTAGGTCTTATAGGCACCGGTTACTGGGGGCCGAATATCGCCAAATCCTTTGACCTTACCCGCAATGCGAATGTCAGCTGGCTGTGCGACCTCAATCCGGCCAGCCTTGGCCGAATTGCAGACCGGTACCCGCAGGCACAAACGACCACGGATTTTGTTCAGATTCTGGATGATCCGGAGGTCGGCGCAGTGGCTATCTCCACGCCTGCCGCAACCCATTTCGACATTGCCCGACAGGCTTTGGATGCCGGCAAGCACGTGCTGGTGGAGAAACCGATCACCGCCAATTCAAGTGAAGCGAAGGCGTTGTCTGAGCTGGCCGATAGCGCAGACCGGGTGCTGATGGTCGGCCACGTGTTCGAGTACAACTCAACCATACGGGCACTGAAGCAGCTCATGGATTCCGGGGAGCTTGGCGAAGTTTTCTATATCAACTTCGAGCGGACCAATTTGGGGCCTGTCCGAACGGATGTCAACGCGCTCTGGGATCTGGCTGCGCACGATGTCTCCATCATGTGCTACCTGCTCGATGGCTGTCCAATCGACGTCACGGCGCGGGGACAGGCTTATCTGAACGAGGATGTGGAAGACGCTGTGTTCGCGACTTTCACCTTTGACAAAGGGATTATGGCTCATGTCAACGCGAGCTGGTTGAATCCGCGCAAGGTGCGGAAGATTGTAGTGGTTGGTACCCAGAAAATGGCGGTCTGGAACGACCTGGATTTGGCGCGCCCGATTCAGATTTATGATAAGCGGGTCGCCGATCCGGAACAGTTACCCGATACGTTTCTGGCCTACAAGACAACGGTTGTCGACGGTGGGGTGTTCATTCCGCCCATTCAGCACAACCAACCCTTGCAGGCGGAGTGTGAGCACTTCATCGAATGCGTTGAGCAGGGAAAGAGGCCGCTGTCGGACGGGGAGAGTGGTCTGCGCGTGGTGGCTTCTCTCGAGGCAGCCACGGAGAGCATGCGCTGCCACAGCCGAATTATTCAGATTGGCTTTTCTGAAGATGAGGCTGTTTAGATAGGTGCAGCTGGACAGCCATCACGCAAGTAATTGTTTTAATTAAACGATACATTCGCAAATAGCATTTGAACCTGAACTATCGACTCCTGGAGAGGTACCATGCAGCAGACCCACAACCCATCGACTGTTGGAGATGTCGTCGCTGACGGCGGACATGAGAAATTCAAGCACACCGACCCGAAGACCGGTTGCAACTATTATCTGTATCCGAATGTGAAGCTCGGCAAGAATGCGACTATTTATCAGAACGTGATCCTCGGGTTTCCGCCACGCGGTTCTGAAATTGGCGAGCTCGAGTTGGTCATCGGCGACAACGCGGTGATCAGGCCGTTCACTACCATATATGCAGGCAACGTCATCGGCGATGATTTCGAGACGGGCCATTGTGTGATGATGCGCGAAGGCAATCAGCTCGGCAAGCGGGTGATTCTTGGTACCAACGCAGTGCTCGAGTGCAACAACAAATTCGGTGATTATATCACTTTTCACACGCTTTCCTGCGCCGGCAACGCGACACTTGAAACTCGCTGCTTCGTCGGTCCCCACGTCATCATGCTGGACGATCCGCACCCGATTTGCCCAAAGTATAAGGAGTGCAAGGGGGGCGCTGTCGTGAAGTCGTATGCGCGCATCGGCGGTAATGTTAC
>CAZTNL010000040.1:6592-8948 GCA_964614885.1 uncultured Calditrichaceae bacterium
GAACCTAAAATCGGCGACGTCCTGCGCCGAATTCCGCGCGATATCGCCGACGAGATTCTGCTCGTCGACGACGGCTCCACGGATCGCACTGCTGAGATAGCGCGTGCGGCCGGGGCACGTGTAATCAGCCTCGGCAAAGTGTGTGGAGTGGGCTACGCCTGCCGTCGCGGCTTCGAAGAAGCTCAAAAGGGCAATTTCGACGTCATCGTCACCGTTGCCGGCAACAACAAGGATACGCCCGAGGAAATTGGCAAGATGCTCGATCCCATTTGCGATGAGGATGTTGATTTTGTCATGGGGTCGCGCTTCCTGGAGGGTGGTTCTTACGGCGGCGATATGCAGGCCTACCGCAAGCTCGCAACCCGGTTGCACCCCTGGCTAGTCGGCTTTTTTTGCGGTAAGTCGATTACCGAAAGCAGCAACGGGTTTCGGGCTATGAAGGTCTCAATTCTGGAAGATGAACGCATCAACTTATACCAGAAGTGGCTCGACCACTACGAGCTTGAAGTCTATCTCCTGATGAAGATTCTGCTGCTGGGGTATCGCAGCAAAGAGGTGCCCTGCACCAAAATCTATCCGCCGAAGGCGCTTGGCCGTACGAAGATGCGGCCGCTCGTGGATTGGTGGCGGATGCTTCGCCCGATTTTCATGGTTGGGCTGCGACTGGTCGACTGACCTTTTGTGAGTCCCGTTCTGTTCAACTTGCATGCAAATGGAATCTGGAAAACCATTGCCTGAGCGCCACCGCACATTTCTTGGGGCGGGTATCCTGCTCATCGTTGCCGCCGTTGCGTGCAACGAGCTCTTGCTGGCGCGCCTTTTCAGCGACGATGGCCATCTCGGGTTGCCGCTGCGGGTGGCTGTTTGGGTTTTCGAATTGGCCCTTTTCAGCGGCGGGATGTTTCTTGTAACGAACCGGAAGCGCCTTCCCTTCAAACTGCTGACGGCTGACCGTCGCGCTCTCGAGACGATTCTGGGTGCCGGTATTCTGCCGCGCATCCTGTTTTTTCTGTTTCAGCAGCCAGGCAACAACGATCCACATATCGAGGTTGTACGCTACATCGTCGAACACGGCAGCATCCCTACAGCCGAAAAGCTCGTGGATGCGTTTCATCCACCGCTCTACTACCTCATGGCGGCGCCATTAGCCATGCTCGGGCCGGACAAGTTAGTGCAGTGCCTTTCGCTGGCACTTTCCCTGGTAAACCTGTGGTTGCTGTACAGTATCATTTCCAGGACGAAGCTACTGCGAACCTATGAAGGTCGCTGCCACGCGTTGCTTCTGACGGCCTTGTTGCCGCAGTTTGTCATTTTCGGCAACTTCATCTCGAATGATGCGCTGACATTTCCACTGGGCACGCTGATGTTTCTCCTGTCGTTTCGTTATATCGATACGCCTTCGTGGAAAAGTCTGGGGCTGCTTGGGCTCGGTTTCGGCTGCGGTCTGCTGACAAAGGGATTTTTTCTTATCTGGCTGCCGCTTGCGCTGTCCGTGGTTCTGGTCGTAGGAATCGCGCGCTCCGTACCGCTGAAGAGACAAGCCCTTGCTGTGGGCTGCTTCCTCCTCATCGGTATAACCATCGGGTCCTATAAGTATGTCGAGAATACGGTTCATTTTGGCCGGCCCGTGCTCGACAACTCCGTGCTGAAGCAGGGTTGGATCAAATTCCAGCAAGGGACCTACCAGGGCCCCGCATCTCTCTACGATATCAATGTTCTGAAGCTCGTCCGGTACCCGTTCTGGAGCGAACACACGTCCCATTCGATACCGTTGTTGCTTTACGGCACCTTTTGGTATGGCTACATTCCTTACGAATCCAACTTTTCGGCCACGCGCGAGTCGCCGCTGACGGCAGTGCCACGGGCGATCTATCTTTTCGGTCTTGGCCCCACAGTCCTGCTCGCGCTGGGAGTCTTATCCTGGTTGAGGCGCAGTCGGCCGTTTCGATTTTTCTCCAGCAAGGAGCCAGAGGAATTCAGGCTTCACATCAGGCAAGCCTTGCTTGTCCTGACGCTTCTGCTCAATCTTGTCATGGTTCTTATCTGGGGGTTGAAACATGACGCCTGGTCTTTTTTTCAGGCGCGTCTGCTCTTCCCTTCCTTTTTGTCGTTCGCCGTCCTCTATGGGGCCGGCTACGAGTCGTTTCTGGCCGGGCGCGAAGGCGTATTTTCCCTTCTGCGCGGAACGGTCTATATTCAGTATCTGCTGCTGGCCGGATATTCGGCCATTGAACTCGGGGTGTGTGCTCTGAATACTGTGTAGGCCAGACGACCCGCAAAAAGTTCTTGCTTCTTTGTCGTAATCACTTCGTTCGCAATTGGCATGAGTAATTTTCATGAATTGACCTGAAGGGAG
>CAZTNL010000040.1:9048-11488 GCA_964614885.1 uncultured Calditrichaceae bacterium
AATCACTTCGTTCGCAATTGGCATGAGTAATTTTCATGAATTGACCTGAAGGGAGGCTGTTATGGCTGATGCAAAGAGGAACCGGACAGGCATATCCGGGAGGGCCGGCAAGATTGTTTCGCGGGCAGGAGACAGGCCGGCGCTGCTTGTCGTGCCTCCCTTTCACGCCACGCGCTGTCCGGCGCTCGGGGTGAGCCAACTGAAAGCGTGTCTGCAGGCCGAGGGCATTCGCGTCGAGGCGCTTTACCTGAATTTGAAGTTCGCCGAGCGAATCGGGCAGCTCGCTTACGAGTGGCTTCTGGGCACGGGCAAGGCGCTCTTCGGTGAATTCATTTTTTCCTACGCCCTTTTTGACAAGAAGGAAGACGCCCTTGAAAAATACATGTCCGAGATACTTGCGGGATCGGATTTTGTCGACACGCTCCGCCGTATGTACCCGGGCAAGAAGCTTGAGGTCGCGATTCGCGGGCTGATAGATGACGCTGTCTCTTTTGTCCGCGGCGAGGCGATTTCAGCCATACTCGCGAGAGATCCCTGGATGGTCGGGTTCAGCTCGACGTTCGAATCAAACTGTTCTTCCCTGGCGCTCATCAAAGAGGTCAAGAAGGTACAGCCGGATATCGTGACCGTACTCGGTGGTGCAAACTGCGAATCTGAGATGGGTGAGGAGATCAAAGCAAAGTTTCCGGACGTCGACTATGTCGGACGAGGCGAATGCGACCTCACTTTTCCCGGACTGTGCAAGAAAGTGCTTGCGGGGAAGAAGGCCAGCGGCGTGCACGGGTTTCTGGGCACTTCGGACAACACCGTTTCGGCTTCATCGACGCCTTTGAACAGCGAACAGCTTGACGAATTGCCTTTTCCCGATTTCAGCGACTACTTTATGCAACTTGAAGATTTTCAGTGCAAAGACGAAATTCATCCCGGCCTGGCGATGGAGACCTCTCGCGGTTGCTGGTGGGGCATCAAACACCATTGCACATTCTGTGCGTTTAACCGGCTCGGCATGGTTTTTCGCAGCAAGTCTGCCGACCGTGTGCTCAAAGAAATGTCGGCGCATGTGCAGAAGTACGGTGTCGAGCGCATGGAAATGACTGACAATATATTGGATATGGCGTACTTCAAGACGCTGCTGAACGATCTCGCCAGGGCCCCGAAAGCGCAGATGTTCTGGGAAACCAAGGCCAATCTCAGCCGCGAGCAGGTGAAGCTCATGAAACAGGCCAATATCACCTGGATCCAGCCCGGACTCGAGAGCCTGAGCGACAAGTCGCTGAAATTGATGCGCAAAGGGTCGTCGCAACTGCAAAATATTCAACTGTTGAAGTCGTGCGCCGAATACGGGATCCGCGTGACCTGGAACTGGCTGTACGGATTTCCAGGGGAAGACGAAGAGGAAGTGAGGTCTCTGGCGAACACCGTGGCGGCGATTCCGCACCTCGAACCTGCCGGCGGCAGCTCGGTGATTTATCTCGAGCGTTTTGCACCGTACCAGGTCTCACCCGAGGAGTGGGGCATCGAGCAGGTCCGGCCTGCGGCGGCGTACAAACATGTCTATCCATTTCCAGAAGATTCTCTGGACCGCCTCGCCTTTTTCTTTGACTGCGATTTTTTCGAGCAGAAGGAAAATGGCGAGAGTTACGCGTATTTGAAAAACGTCCTTGGAAAGTGGCAGCAAGCCCACCCTGAGTCGCACCTGCTGGCCATTCCGCGGCGCAGGGGGCTGGTACTTCTGGATACGCGACCTTGCCGCCGGCCGTTCATCACCAGGTTGCGAGGTTTGCAGAGCCGCATCTACGAGTACTGCTGGAAGGCGCGCAGCGAGGGCGACATCGTGCGCAAGTTTACCGTAGACGCGGGAGCCCGGCAGGTACGAAGCGTCCTCAGGGCATTTGTCGCGGATTTTATCATGATCGAGAATGATGGGCGCTACCTGTCGCTCGCGACCGAGGCAACCCCTGCCTACCGTTCTTATTGCAACACGTTTCCCGGCGGGCACATCATCGTGGCGCAGAAAGCGGCGGAGCGCTCGATGGGGCGTCGTCTGAAGGATGTCGCGCTACTGCGCATCCCTCCGAAACAACTGGTCGCAGCGATCCGGCGCCGGCTGAAGAGTTACTGTATCCGGCATGCCGCCGACTGGGCTACCCGCCCCGTGGATACTCAAGGCCCGGCGAATGGCCGGACCCAGGCGAAGGGATCTTCGTCCGACGGCGGAGTCGGCACGGTTGAACGTTTTGTGGTGCCGGCGGAGGAGTCCATTCTTTCATAGAAGGATGTAGAGGTCGAGATTCGAAATGAGCATCACATGAAAAAGAGCCATTCCAGAGATGTTGTGCACTGGCTGATCACGATTATAGCCGCCACGACTGTGATTTGGCACGGATCGGTCATTCTGCAGGACGCCGCTACGAGCGCCTTCCGCTGGTTTGCGGTTGCG
>CAZTNL010000041.1:0-11473 GCA_964614885.1 uncultured Calditrichaceae bacterium
CTTGATCAGTAACGAAAAAATCCCTATATATAGGGCAAGAAGCAATAGAGAGCTTCTACATAAAGACTTTGAAGTGTAATAAGGCTGGTGGCAGCCAAGGGCAATGGGTACTTCTCTTCTGGCGCCCGCCAGGTACTCGCTCGCTGGTTGGGGTTTTACTACAGTGGGAGACACCCCCGCGCCGCCAGCCTTTTTTATTTGTTCCGAAAGCCCAGATCATTCCGAATGCCCGCTAATCACTTTGTCAGGAAGGGCCGGGTTGGGTGCCTTCTTCTCCATGGATTTACGGCCAGCCCCAATGAATTCCTTGAAATAGGGCAGCGCCTGACTGAGCGCGGACTCACGATCTCAATTCCAACTCTACCCGGGCACGCGACCGATGCCGCAGATCTCTTAGATTGCGCCTGGCGGGATTGGTTTGATTGCGCAAAGGGCGCGTACAACGAGCTCGAAGCATGTTGCGACGAGATCTTTGTCTGCGGCCTTTCGATGGGAGCTGTGTTGGCCTTGCACGTGGCGGCCCACTATCCTGTCAAGGGCGTGATTTCGCTCGCGTGTCCGATTTACTTTCCCAAGTGGAAAAAACGGGTGGTTCGCTGGTTAGCGCACTCGAAGACGTTTCGCCGAAAGCGCGGCGGCGAAGATGTTCACGACATCACTATGAGACCAAAACTCGGTAGCTACCGTAAGTTTCCCTATTCCTCGGTGCGCGAGCTGTTTGCCCTGGTCGATCATGTCAGGCAGGATTTGCCTGAGGTGGTTCAGCCGCTCCTGGTGATGCATTCCCGTCAGGATCACACGGCGCCGTTCGCGAGTGCGCGAATTATCTGCGACAGCGTGTCGTCCGGGAAAAAGCGCCTCGTCGAGTTGAACGAGTCGTACCACATCATTACAGTAGATTACGAGAAGGAAAAGGTGTTAGAGGAAATTCTCGATTTTATCGCAAGAGAGTCAACACTGGCGGAAACTAACATGACGGGAGTGGATGATTCAAGAATTTAGTCGTTTACGCAAATACGTGGCGCGACACACCCGCCAAATGTTGGCAGGGTGTGCCTTCGTCGTTGCGACCAATCTGTTTGCCCTCTTTGCGCCCTGGGTCTTGAAGCAGGCGATCGACGCCCTCAAGTCGGGAATTACGCAGCGCGCTTTGCTCGGCTACGCCGGCCTTATCGTGGTGGTCGCTTTTTTCGGCGGCGTGTTTCGCTTCCTGATGCGGAAGACAATGATAGGCGTTTCCCGCCACATCGAGTATGACCTGCGGAACGATTTTTTTGCGCATCTGCAGAAGCTGTCGCAGACATTTTATCATGAGTACAAGACCGGCGACCTGATGGCCCGCGCCACCAACGACCTGGAAGCGGTGAGGCAGGTGGTTGGGCCAGCGATCATGTACTCGCTCAACACGGTCACGAGTCTGATCTTTTTCGTGGCCATGTTTCACATCGACGCGCATCTGGCGCTGCTATCGATGGTGCCCTTCCCCATCATGGCCGCGACGGTGCACCAATTGGCCAGGCGTCTGAACAAGGCCCACAAGGAAATTCAGACGCAGTATGCAACGATTACCTCAAAGGTGCAGGAGAATCTCTCCGGAATAAGGGTGGTGAAGGCCTACGCACAGGAGGAAGGCGAGATCGCGCGTTTTCGTGAGCTTAATGCCGACTTCATCGATCTGAATCTGGGCATGGTCAAAATTCGCGGGCTGATGTTCGCAGCGATGGGGCTCCTGGTGGGCGTGGGGGACCTCATTATCCTATGGTTTGGCGGTCTGCGCGTCATGGATGGCTCGCTCTCGCTAGGCGAATTTGTCGCGTTCTTCTCATACCTGGGCATGCTGACCTGGCCGATGATAGCGCTCGGATGGGTCATTAACCTTTTCCAGCAAGGCGCGGCTTCCATGGGGCGGCTGAACCGCATTTTTGAAAGTATGCCCGATATTCGCGATAGCGACACGCCGGTCCGGATTGAACACATTGAAGGCGATATCGAATTCCGCGGTCTGTCATTCGCCTACGACGGCGTGCCTGTTCTTCAGAATATAGATCTCAAAGTCCCCAAAGGGACGACCCTTGCCATTGTGGGCCCAACTGGCAGCGGAAAGTCAACACTCGTGAACCTTATCCCGCGCCTGATCCAAGCCACGGAAGGTCAGGTGTTGATTGATGGGCACCCCGTTGAAGAGATTCCACTCTCCGTGCTCCGGAGAAGCATCGGTTACGTGCCGCAGGACACGTTTTTGTTCTCCGACACGATCGCGGCGAATATCGCTTTTGGCGTCGAAGATGCGCCCGATGGAGAGGTTCGCGCCGCTGCCGAAGTCAGCCACGTTTACGATGATATTATGGCGTTTCCGCGGCAGTTTGAAACCTTGCTTGGCGAGCGCGGCATTAATCTTTCCGGCGGCCAGAAGCAACGAACGGCCATAGCCAGAGCCGTGTTGAGGAACCCGAGTATTCTCTTGCTCGACGATTCCCTTTCCGCCGTCGACACCTATACCGAGGAGGCGATACTGCAGCAACTGCGAGAAATCATGCGCGACCGCACCAGTATCATCGTATCACACAGGATTTCCACGGTAAAAGATGCCGATGTTATCGGGTGTCTCGACAATGGCCGAATTTGTGAGCTCGGAACCCACGATGAACTCGTTCGTCTGGGCGGGAATTATGCGGCCCTGCACGAGAAACAGCTTCTGGAGGAAGCGCTTGAAACCTTTTGACACCTCAGCCTCAGAGGACTCCGAGTGAGCCAGAGCATACACGAAGAAGATATTCTCGGCAAGGCTTACGATAGCAGACTGATGCGCCGGCTTCTCGCCTATCTGCACGCCTACGCGTTCAAGGTCGGCATCGCCATCGTGGTTCTGCTGCTCTCCTCAGCCGTGCAGTTGGCGGGCCCGTACCTTACGAAGCTTGGCATTGACGATTATATCTCCAGCGGCAACACCGGCGGATTGCGGGCCATCTGCCTGCTCTACGTCGTGATTCTCATCGCCGATTTTTTGCTGCAGTTCACTGAAACGTATCTGGTGAACTGGATTGGCCAGAAAGCGATGTTTGACCTGCGCAGCGAAATTTTCAGTCGTATCCAGAGCCTGCCGATCCCCTTCTTCGATCGCAACCCGGTTGGCCGTCTCGTGACCCGCGTGACGACAGACGTCGGCAGCCTGCATCAGATGCTTTCCTCGGGCGCTGTTGCGATCTTCGGAGATATTTTCAAACTGGCAGGCATTGTCGGGGCGCTTCTCTTGCTCAACTGGAAATTGGCTCTGGTCACGTTTTCGGTGCTGCCCCTGCTGTTCTATGTGACCTTTCTGTTCAAGAAACTGGTACGGGAGGTTTATCGCTTGATACGGCTCCGGATAGCCAGGATCAATTCCTTTCTGCAGGAAAACATCAGCGGCATGCCGGTTATACAGCTTTTTGGGCGCGAACAAAAGAACTTTGCTCAGTTCGACAGCTTGAACGCCAAACATCGGGATGCATACCTGCAAACAATTTTCTATTACGCCATGTTTTACCCTGTGGTGGGATTGATTAGCGCCCTGGCTGTCGCCCTGATTATCTGGTACGGTGGGGGACGTGTTGTGCAGGGTGCGTTGAGTTTCGGCGCGCTGGTTGCGTTTATCCAGTACGCTGAAATGTTCTTTCGCCCGATCATGGACCTGTCTGAAAAATATAATATCATGCAGTCGGCGATGGCCTCCTCTGAGCGTATCTTCAAGATCCTGGACGAGAAGCCCGAAACCGGACTCCTGGTGCCCGAGCGCGCCGCCTACCGGTGCCGGGGCGAGATTGAGTTCCGCAATGTCTGGTTCGCCTATAAGGACGACAATTACGTGCTCGAGGATATTTCCTTCCACGTCAAGCCCGGCGAGACGGTCGCATTTGTCGGAGCTACGGGCGCCGGCAAGACTTCAATTTTGAGCCTGTTGCTCCGCTATTACGAAGTGGAGCGCGGCGCGATTCTGCTCGACGGGACAGATATCCGGGAAATAAACGTTCGCGAGTTACGACGCTACTTTGGCATGGTTCTGCAGGACGTTTTTATTTTCGACGGCACGGTTTCCCGCAATATCCGCCTGGAGAACAAAGCGATAACCGATGCGCAAGTCCGGCAGGCAGCTGCCGATGTGCATGCTGACAAGTTTATCGAGAGATATCCGGAAACGTATGAACACCCGGTGCTGGAACGCGGCAAAGGTCTGTCGGTCGGGCAACGGCAGCTCCTCTCTTTTGCCCGCGCTCTCGTTCACGACCCCCCGGTTCTCATTCTGGATGAGGCCACCTCCAGTGTGGACACCGAAACGGAAACGCTCATCCAGGATGCGCTGTTGCGGCTCATGCACAACCGCACCTCCCTCGTGGTCGCCCACCGGCTATCCACCGTTCAGAACGCAGACCGGATCATCGTCCTGCACAAAGGTCGCATCCGTGAAATAGGCGCTCACCAGGAACTGTTGGATGCGCAGGGGATCTACTACCGGCTCTACAAGTTGCAGTTCGCGCAACAGGAGCGGCAGTTCGTCGCCTGAAGCGTTAACCGCGGGAATTTTCTTAAAGGAGTGAGATGTACAGACTTACGATTACAGCGGCGTTTCTCGTATTTTCAGCGCTCGCGTGTGCGCCCACGCCCAGGATTGCGCGGCCAGAATTGGCGGTCCGAGCCGACAGTACAAGTCGTGGCCCGGTAACGCAGGCAAAATTTGACGCACTTTCAAAGCGGGTGCGGGGCAGGCAGGTCGGAGATGACGTTTTCCTGCAAACGACCTCGGCGCGTTGGATTCTGCCTGAAATCGATGCCATGCGGCTGCGCTTGGCTCAGGACTCCGGAGAACTGAACGCTGCCGAGGCGAAGGCGCGCCTGAAGCGTCTGAATAAAGTGCATGAGCGCTTTTGGGTGTTCGCTGTTGAGCTTCACCTGCCGTTCTATTCCGGCTGGACTCAGTCGCAGCTTCTCGATTTTCTCGATGCGAACTTAGTCAGCACGCTCGACCTTGGAGATAAGAGGAGTCAGCACGCAGACCGCCAGCTTTACCTGACAACGACCACGCCGGACTTAGGGCCGGAGACCTCTCCCGACAACCTCGAAGTGGTTGTGCCGCTCAGGCTTTTTTTTGCCAGGCAGGACAGCGTGCCCGGCGTTCGGCTGAAGAGCGGAACCAGGGTTGTGTTGAAACTTCGCCTGCGCCACAGGCCGCCTTTCAGAATCGGATTTTTCGATGAAAAATATTATCAGGGATTTGTTTGGCAAGTCGAGTGAGTGAGGAGCAAAAAAAAGCCCCCGGTCATTACGACCAGGGGCCCGGAGGGAGGAAAAATGAGGCATCAAAGGAAACGATAGCCAGTTCCATGAATCGTCTCGATGTACTGTGACGGGTATTTGTACTCGCCCAGTTTTTCGCGAAGGCGCTTGATGTGGACATCGACCGTTCTGTTGGTCACGTACACTTTCTTGCCCCACACTTTTTCGAGAATTTCTTTTCTTGAGAATACATTCATTCTGCGCGAAGCCAACAAGTACAGCAGCTTGAATTGAATGTAGGTCAGGTCGATCTGCTTACCCGCCTTGCTGACACGGTGCTCGTCGAGGTTAATCTCGATATCTTTGACCTTGATTTTCTTTCCTTCTGTCACGGAAAGCCGGCGGCTGATGGCCTTGATGCGAGCAGCCAGTTCGCGTTTGTTATAGGGCTTCACAACAAAATCATCGGCACCCATCTCAAAACCTTTAATTTTAAGCATGTCGTCGTTGTTCGAGGAGAGCAAAATGATTCCGGTTCTTCTCGTGCCGATGTCGTCCTTGAGCTCGAGGCAGGTAGACCAGGCTTTCTCGCCGAACTCGTCCATATCTATCACTACCACAGATGGCTTTTCGGTCATCGTGACTTCCAGTGCGCTGCGAATCGAATCGTAGTGAACCGGCGTAAAGCCATCCCGCTCGAGCACCTCGTCCAGCACTCTGCCGCCGTTCAACAGCGACCTGTCAAACAAAATGACGTTGTTTCTTTCCACCTTTTCCATGGTAGGTCCTCCAAAGATTTGTACACTTTACTGCTTCTAAAGATGGGAACAGATTGAGCCAAACACATCCGTGACGATTATCGGTCTGACGAGTCCTTCCGAAGTTTGCCATGAGATGCTGAATCTTGCGAATTCATTGTTCCGTTTTGCAACATATGTGCCAATGTTTCATTTCTGGTCAAAGTTTGGAGAGAAATCGGGCTTAATATAACTACTGGTGAGCGTGATTTGTCTCTATCTTCTGTTGTTTCAAACAGTTAATAATATGTCTTGACGGTGAGATGTAGATGTCAATAATTTTGAATGGTCAAAAACCGTTCGAATTGATTTGTGAAAATGAACTTTTTATTCGGCTTGAAATCATACAATTGACCGAAAACAGTACATCTTTCTCACGATAGAACAAGCAAACAACATTTGTGACCATGTCGTAATAAAAAGCCGTTATCGGATCAGGCGCGCGATCCTGTGTAGTTTTTACACGAGAAAGTTTCCCTTTAGTTCCCGGAAAACGACCACTCCGGTGGGTAATTGCGTAAGTTGGCTGCCTGAACGGGCGTGTCGGGTGCCAGTTCTCCACCGGCACAGGGCTCCTGAAAAACGCTTGCAAATGGGGTGAAATTATGCTATATTTGCGGGTTTTGAAATGAACTGACGAGCCGCAGTGGTTCCTGAGCGGATTGCAACCTTGGAGGCGTTATGTCGAGAAGAAAAATAATTATAATGGGTGCTGCCGGTCGAGACTTTCACAATTTCAACACCACCTACCGCGATGACGAGAACTTCGAAGTGGTTGCCTTCACGGCAACTCAAATTCCAGACATTGAAGGGCGGGTCTACCCCGCAGAGCTGGCTGGAAAGCTTTATCCAAATGGGATTCCGATCCACGCAGAGGAGGCGCTCGCTTCGCTGATCGAGGACCATAAGGTTAACGATGTCGTCTTCTCATACAGCGATGTTCCCTACCACTATGTTATGAGCAAAGCGGCGATGGTAAATGCCGCCGGGGCTTCTTTTGTTCTCCTCGATTCACGACGCACCATGCTTGCCAGCAGTAAGCCGGTCGTTTCTATATGTGCCGTCCGGACCGGCTGTGGCAAGAGTCAGACGACCCGTCGGGTTTCGCAGATATTGAAGGAAATGGGTAAGAAACTTGTTGTTGTGCGTCACCCAATGCCGTATGGAAACCTCGTTGAGCAGAGGTGCCAGCGCTTCGAGACCTATTCTGATCTTGAAAAATATGACTGCACCATTGAGGAGCGGGAGGAATACGAGCCACATTTGGCTCTGGGTTCCATCGTTTATGCTGGCGTTGACTACGAGGAGATCCTGAGGCAGGCAGAAAAGGAAGCCGATGTTGTGATTTGGGATGGAGGTAACAATGATACGCCGTTCTTCAAACCGGATCTGCAGATCGTTGTGACCGATCCGCTCCGCCCGGGCCATGAATTGAACTATTATCCGGGTGAGACCAATCTGATTATGGCAGATGCCGTCATTATCAATAAGGAAACCACCGCGGCGCTCGAAGATGTCGAGCTCGTCAGGCAGAATATCATGGACAGAAACCCCGGCGCGGTCATCATAGATGCCGCATCTCCCATTTTCGTCGACGATCCGGAGGTGATTCGGGGCAAGCGCGTCCTTGCGGTTGAGGATGGCCCCACCCTGACGCACGGCGAGATGCAGTTTGGCGCCGCAGTCGTTGCCGCCGGCCGCTTTGGAGCCAGTGAGCTTGTCGACCCGAGGCCTTATCTGAAGGGTTCCTTGCAGGGTACGTTTGAGAAGTATACTGAAATTGGCACCTTGCTTCCGGCAATGGGCTACGGTGCCCAGCAAGTCAAGGACCTGGAAGCGACTATCAACAGCGTCGACTGCGATGCAGTAGTCATCGGCACGCCGATCGATTTGCGCAAGCTTATCAAAATCGACAAGCCCGCTGTGCGTGTGACCTATGAATTGCAGGAAGTCGGCAAGCCGGATCTGGTTGATTTGCTCGCCAGCCTGAGGTAGAATGGTGGGTAGCCCCGCGATTCGAACCGCTGTTGTGGCCCTCGGCGGAAACTCCATTACAAGGGAGTTCGAGGAGGGAAACATTGCGCAACAGTTTGCCAACACGCGTCGCAGCCTCGATGGTGTCCTCGGGCTCATCCGTCAGGGGTATCGCGTGGCTATCGTCCATGGTAACGGGCCTCAGGTTGGAAACGCAATGATTCGGGTTGAGGAAACCAGGCACCTGGTCCCACCGCTACCGCTTGGAATCATGGTGGCCGATCTGCAGGGCGGTATGGGCTACATGATTCAGCAGACGCTGCAGAACAAGCTGCGCCACGCCAACATCGACCGGGAGGTTGCAACCATTCTCACACAGGTTGTTGTTGCCCGGGATGATCCCTCCGTGCTCAACCCTACAAAGTTCGTGGGCCCCATCCTCAAGAAGGAAGATGTGGCCGCGGCAGTAGAGGAGCGAGGCTGGATCGTTAAAGAAGACCCGGGCCGCGGCTACCGGCGGGTGGTACCTTCCCCGATGCCTTTGGAGATCGTGGAGCGAAACACGATTCGCAAGCTGGTGGCAGATGGCACCATCCTGATTGTGGCTGGTGGCGGAGGAATTCCTGTCTATCGTGACGATGGTGGGAAGTGGGAAGGCGTCGATGCTGTTATTGATAAGGATCGCGCTTCGGCGATTGTGGCGCGCGATATTTCTGCCGATGAGTTGTATGTCATGACCGGGGTCGATAAGGTGGCGCTGAACTTTCGCAAACCTGAGGAAGTCGAACTCGACACCATGACCACGAGCGAGGCCAGAGAGTATCTGAAGGCCGGGCAGTTTCCGGCCGGCAGCATGGGACCCAAGATTCAGGCTGCGATAGACTTCCTCGATGGTGGTGGGAGCATCGTCATCATCAGCTCCATAACGCGCATGCAGGACGCGATCGCCGGTAAGACCGGCACACGGATAACGCGTGGTTAACTCAGGGACTAGACGAACTAAACAAGGAGATGACAAATTGAAAATACACGAATATCAAGCCAAGGAGCTTCTGAAGAAATTCGGCGTGCAGGTGCCGCGCGGGTTCCTGGCCCACACGCCTGGTGAGGCGGCCAAATTTGCTGGAGAGCTCGGCGGCACAGTGGTGGTCAAGGCACAGATTCATGCCGGTGGCCGCGGCAAGGGCGGCGGGGTGAAACTGGCTCACAGCGCCGATGAGGCGCGGCAGATCGCCCAGTCCATGATCGGGATGACCCTTGTCACCCATCAGACGGGCCCCGAAGGGAAAGAGGTCCGAAAAGTGCTGGTGGAAGAGGGTCTCGATATTGAGCGGGAACTCTATCTGGGCGTCGTCCTCGATCGCGCCAGAAGCCAACTCGTGTTCATGGCCAGCACCGAGGGTGGCGTTGAAATCGAGAAGGTCGCTGCTGAAACCCCGGAAAAGATTCTGAAGGAATACATCGATCCCGCGGTAGGTCTGCAGTCGTTTCAGGCGCGGAAGCTCGCTTTCGGGCTGGGCCTTCAGGGCGCCCAGGTCAAGAACGCGCTCAAGTTTTTCAATGCGCTTTATCAGGCCTACGTGGCTTCAGACTGTTCGCTCGCTGAGATAAACCCGTTGGTGGTTACCAGGGATGGCAGCGTACTCGCACTGGACGCGAAGATCAACTTCGACGACAATGCTTTATACCGCCATCCGGACTTCACGGAGCTCCGCGACGTGAACGAGGAAGCGCCCCTTGAAGTCGAGGCCAGCAAGTATCACCTTAATTACATAAAGCTTGACGGCGAAGTCGGGTGCATGGTCAACGGCGCCGGCCTGGCGATGGCGACGATGGACATGATTCATCTGTCCGGGTCGGAACCTGCGAACTTTCTCGATGTCGGCGGTGGCGCAAGCGCCGAAACCGTCAAGAACGGCTTCGAAATTATCCTTTCCGACAAGAATGTCAAAGGCATCCTCATCAACATTTTCGGCGGCATTGTACGGTGTGACCGAGTTGCCAGAGGCGTCATCGAGGCGGCTTCCTCCATCGATATCAACGTTCCGGTGGTCGTGCGTCTGGAAGGCACGAACGCAGAAGAGGCCGCCAAGCTGCTCGAAGAGTCTGACATTTCATTTGAAGTAGGCCGGACCTTTCATGAGGCCGCGCAGAAAATAGCTGCCGCAGTAGGACGCTAACGTAGAGTGCACCAGAGACAGGAGAGTTAACATTGAGTATACTAGTAGATGACAATACCCGCCTGGTAGTTCAGGGAATTACCGGTGGCGAGGGTTCGTTTCATACCCGCCAGATGTTGGAGTATGGCACCAAAGTCGTTGCCGGCGTAACGCCCGGCAAAGGGGGACAGATGTTTGACGAAAAAGTCCCGGTCTATAACACGGTCGCCGATGCCGTTACGGAGCAGGGCGCCAACGTTTCGGCGATTTTTGTGCCGCCACCTTTTGCTGCGGATGCGATAATGGAAGCCGCGGATGCCGGCGTTGCGCTGGTCGTTTGCATCACCGAGGGCATCCCGGTTACGGAGATGGTACGCGTTCACAAATACCTCGAAAGTCGCCAGGCGCGGCTGGTCGGTCCGAATTGTCCCGGCGTGATTTCCCCTGGCAAGGCAAAGGTCGGCATCATGCCTGGCTTCATCCATAAGCCGGGAAAAGTCGGGCTCATTTCCAGAAGTGGCACCCTGACCTATGAGGCCGTGAAGCAACTCAGCGACCTTGGAATCGGCCAATCGACCTGCATCGGAATTGGCGGCGACCCGATCATCGGGACGAATTTTACCTCAGCCCTCAAAGTCTTTAAGGAAGACCCCGGCACTGAGGCGGTCGTGCTTATTGGTGAAATCGGGGGAACGGCAGAGCAGGAAGCAGCCGAGTATATTAAAGACGGATTCGGCAAGCCCGTGGCCGCCTTTATTGCCGGTCGCACGGCGCCTCCCGGACGCCGGATGGGGCACGCCGGCGCCATCATCTCGGGCAGCGAAGGCACGGCCGAGGAGAAGATAGCCGTCCTGCGGGGCGCGGGTGTCCATGTTGCCGAGAGCCCGGCCGAGATTGGGGTGACGTTGCAGAAGGCTTTGTCCTGAGCGCCATGCAAACGCGCGGTTAATCCTACTGCAAGCACCGAATACTGGAACAACGAAAGGAAACAGAATAGAGTGGAACGCACATTAGCCATCCTCAAGCCCGATTGCACGAGCAGGCAGCTCATGGGGCAAGTATTGGGCAAGATAGAAGCCGCGGGCTTCAAAGTTATCGGCATGAAATTGTTGCATCTGACGCGGGAAAGCGCCGGCGAGTTTTATGCGGTGCACCGCGAACGCCCGTTTTATGCCGAGTTGGTCGAGTTCATGAGTTCCGGCGTGGCCGTTCCGATTGCCCTCGAAAAAGAAAACGCGGTCGCGGATTTCCGTACGCTGATCGGCGCCACCGATCCGGCGGAAGCCGAAGAAGGCA